>CAYMWG010000221.1:0-5013 GCA_964393765.1 uncultured Phycisphaeraceae bacterium | reverse complement strand
ATCCCACATCCCACATCCGACTTCCCACTTCAGACTTCCGACTTTCCCACTTGCTGCCACTGCTCACCATCACCGTCTTCCTCTCCGCGGCGTTGATGTTCACGCTCCAGCCGCTGGTCGCGCGCCTGCTGCTGCCCGCTCTTGGCGGCAGCCCGGCGGTCTGGAACACCTGCATGGTGTTCTTTCAGGCCGTGCTGCTGGCCGGGTATGCCTACGCGCACACGCTGGGAGGCGTGCGCCGGGCGCGGGTGGCCGCAGCGGTCCACGGGGGCGTGCTCGTGCTGCCGTTCGCGGTGCTGCCGTTTGCGCTCCCGGCGTGGGCGGGCGACGGGCCGCCCGAGTCCGGGCAGGCGTGGTGGCTGCTGCTGGTGCTCGGGGTGATCGCCGGACTGCCGATGTTCGCGGTCTCCGCCACCGCGCCGCTGGCCCAGCGGCTGCTGGCGTCGAGCAGGCACAAGGCCGCGGATCGGCCGTATTTTCTGTACGCGGCGAGCAATGCGGGGAGTCTGCTTGCGCTGCTGGCGTATCCAGTAGTGATCGAGCCGGGCATTGGCCTGCGGATGCAGGCGTGGGTGTGGATGTCAACGTACGGCGTGTTCGTGGCGATGGCGATCGGGAGCGTGACGCTCGCGAGGCGGGTGGGGTTTGCCACGAGCGACGCCCACCCCAGGGGCGGAGCCATGCCGAAACGCGCAGGTGAGAAGCAAGCGGAAGCCGCGGCGGCAGGCGCGGTCGTGAGCGTGTGGCGGGAGCGGGCGTGGTGGCTTGCGCTCTCCGCCGTTCCATCGAGCCTGCTGCTCGGTGTCACAACGTATCTGACAACCGATGTCGCATCGATCCCGATGCTGTGGGTGCTGCCGCTGGCGGTCTACCTGCTGACGTTCATCATCGCGTTCTCCGAGCGCGCCCGCGCGGGCATCGGCCCGCGCATCACAACGCTCATGCTGCCGCTGGTGGCCCTGTCGGTCGCCCTCACGCTCAGGCTCGGCTATGCCTACGGCGTGGTGGTCTTCCAGCAGTTGCTGCTGCTCTTCGTCGCCTCGCTTGCGTGCCACGTCGAGTTGGCCAAGCGCGCGCCGATGCCGAAGCGATTGACGGAGTTCTACCTCTTCGTCTCGCTGGGCGGCGTGCTGGGCGGCGTGTTCAACTCGCTGATCGCGCCCATCGTTTTCAACTCCGTGCTGGAGTATCCACTCGCCCTCGTTGCGGCGTGCCTCGTCGCGATGCTCGCGGCCGGCGGCACCAAGCCGGGCAACTTCTTCTGGCGCGAGGTCGGACTGGGTGTTGTGATCGGAGCGGCCGTTGCGGGAGCGGCGATCATCTGCCGCGAACTCGCGGATCATTTTTTCGTTCTAGACGCACGGCTCGCCCGGCTCATGGCTTTCGCACCCGGCCTGGTGATTGCGTTTGCTCTGTGCCGGACCCGCCCCGTCCGGTTTGCGTTGGCGATGGCCGCGCTGCTCATCGTCGCCTGGAACCAGCCGCTCGCCGGGGATGAGGGCGGCGGGCGCACGCTCCACGCCTCGCGGACGTTCTTCGGCGTGCATCGCGTGAGCGAGGCGCCAAGCGGCCGCTTCCGCACGCTTGTCCACGGCACCACCGTGCACGGCCTGCAGTTCCGCACGGACGACCACCGCACCCTTCCGACAATGTACTACCACCCCGCCGGGCCGATCGGGCATGTGTTCAAGTCGCTCGAGACCGTCGGCAAGCCCGTGAGTGTTGCGGTCGTGGGGCTGGGCGCGGGCGCGCTCGCGGCCTACGCCGCCCCGGGCGGGCCGCTGAAGGTGATGGACTTCTACGAGATCGACCCGGAGGTGGTGCGGCTTGCGCGCGACCCCAACCTGTTCACCTACATCAGCGACATTGCCGGCCCCTCCTCGGCGGGAAAGGGCGGAGCGACTCTGCGATTCGTCATCGGCGACGGGAGGCTGGAGTTGGCGAGAGCGGAGGATCGTCGTTACGACCTGATCGTGCTCGACGCGTTCAGTTCCGATGCCATCCCCATCCACTTGCTGACGCGCGAGGCTCTGGCCGTGTACCGATCACGCCTCGCGCCCGGCGGCCTGATCGCCATCCACATCTCCAACCGCCACATCGACCTTGTCCCGGTGGTCGATGCGCTCGCGCGGGCGGAAGGGATGAGTGCGATGTTCGGGAGCGTGGGCACGCCGCCAAAGGAGTTCCGCGAGGAGGGGATGGTCAGTTCGCAGTGGGCCGTCGTCGCCCGGGATGCGCAAGACTTCGGCCCGCTGCTCTCAACAGCCGGTCTGTCCTGGGGTGTGCCGGACCGCCCGCTGGGTGCCCGGCCCTGGACCGACGACTGGTCGGATGTTGTGAGTCACCTGCGGATGGTGAGATAAAGACGGGTCCCGGGTCCCGGGTCTCGGGTTCCGGAACGCGATACCCGGACTTCGGAACCCGACGTTTCCCTTCTTCTATCCTCCCCCATGCCCACCCTCTCCTATCAGACCGCGGGCGAATCGCATGGCCCCGCCATGCTCGCCATCATCAACGGGCTTCCTGCCGGGCTGGAACTCGACTTTGAGTTCATCAACGCCGAGTTGCATCGGCGGCAGGGCGGCTACGGCCGCGGCGGACGGCAGCGAATCGAGACCGACATCGCCGAACCGATGACCGGCGTGCGCCGCGGCCGCACCATCGGCTCACCAGTAGTCCTGCGCATCGTCAACAAGGACTCACGCCTTGATGACCTTGCCAAGACCCCGCCGGTGTATCTGCCGCGCCCGGGGCACGCGGACCTCGCGGGGAGCGTGAAGTATCTCACGACGGACTGCCGCGAGACACTGGAGCGTGCGTCCGCGCGGGAGACGGCTGCGCGGGTTGCGGCCGGGGCGGTGGCCAAGGTGCTGCTCCGCGCGATGCGCGAGAGTGGAGTGGGCGGGGGTTCGACCGAGGGGATCGAGGTTTTCGGCTTTGTCCGCTCGATCCTTGATGCGCAGTGGGACGGCGAGGTGACGGAAGGGAACTGGCGGTCGCTGGTCGGCGCGCGGGACGCGAGCGACACCTACTGCCCGGATGGTGCAGTCGGCGCGGTGGGTGAGGTGACCAAGCGTCAGTGCGAGATCATCCGCCAGGCCAAGATCGACAAGGACACCGTCGGCGGGCTTGTGGAGGCGCACGTCTTCGGCCTGCCCCCCGGCATCGGCTCGACGATGGACTGGCGCGACCGCCTCGATGCGCGCATCGCGTGCGCGGTGATGGGCATTCAGGCCTTCAAGGCCGTGGAGATCGGCCTGGGCAAGGAGTGCGCGCTGCGCCACGGCTCCAAAGTCCACGACCCCATCCGCTTTGATCCGTCTCGACTCAGCACGTCCAGTCTCGGCTTCGTGCGCGACACCAACAACGCCGGCGGCATCGAGGGCGGCATGAGCAACGGCGCGACGATCGTCGTCCGGGGCACGATGAAGCCCATCTCCACCCTCCTGCGAGGTATGCCAAGCGTGGACCTCAACACCAAGCAGGCGGCGATGAGCGCATACGAGCGATCGGATATCTGTGCGGTGTCCGCGGCGAGCGTGGTGATGGAGAGCGTCGTCGCGTTCGAGGTCGCGCGGTCACTGCTCGAGAAGTTTGGGGGCGATTCGCTGGAGGAAACCCGCGGCAACTACGAGCGGTTCCTGCGGCTGGCACGGCTCCTGCCCCTGGACCCCACGCCTGGGAAGGCGATCGCGTGACTTCCTGGTGGCCCGGCACTTCGGGCCGGGATGCCCATGCAGACGATCGCAGGCTTTGACCGAAAGTACATCATGGATGCCGCAGGAAGAAGCGAAACTTGTCTCCCGTGTTCCCCAACAACCGGGGAAGGAGTGCATCAATGAACAGCGCCGCGGTTATGACGGGAAACAACGACAAGTCGTGTGACAGCGCCGGCGGCTGCGGCTGCCGCGCAGGCAGGCCCGGGGGCAAGTCCGCGGCCTATCTCGGCCTGCTCACGCTGACGGCGTGGGGCATCCATATCCCCATGCTGCTCTTTGCCGTTCCCAAGTTCGCCGAGTTCCTCCGCGACTTTGGCGTGCAGGTTCCCCAGGTCACCAAGATGGTGTTCGATTGGTCGGCGTGGATGCAGCAGCCGGTTGTCGGCAACATCATCCCCGGCGCGGCGATCTATGCCGGCGCTGTTGTCCTGCTCGCGCTCGTCGCGTTCGCCCTCGCAAAGGCCGGCGGCGGGTTCGGCAGGGCCCTTGTCGTCATGCTCGCGCTGCTCGGCGGGGCGATCGCTTGTGCCCAGGCCGCGGCGGTCATCGTGCCGACGGTTTCTGCAAAGCAGGCACTCGAGTCCCAGAACCCGTGACGCTCACACGTCCGTGGATGATCCGGCTGCCCCGGCCAGTTTGCGCACCGCTTCGCGCAGAGCCAGCACCTCCTGCTCGAGAGTTTCCACCCGTCGGGCGAGGCTCGGCGTTCCCGGGCCGCCCGTGCCCGCTTCCGCCCGCACAGGTGCTTCGCGTCCCCCTGCGTGGGCTGGCTCGTCCAGCGAGTGCAGGTCCGGGCAGAGGAGTTGCGCGTAGCGGCGCGCGTGCCCGCCCGCCAGTTCACGCACCATCGGCGGCTCGTGCTTCACCAGCCCGGTCAGCACCGCCTGAAGCGCATCAAGCGATTCGATGGGGTGCATGCGCGAGGCGTTGCCGCGGAGTTCGCCCGCCGTCTGCGGGCCGCGGAGCATGAGTTCGGCGAGCACCACCAGCGCGGGCGTCTCGACGGCGAGGGCCTCGCGGGCAATGTGCCGGAACTTGGCAACGCGGCTGCCCGAGAGCATCGCCTCGCGCACCAGCCCCTTGGCCCGCAAGGAATCGACCGCGTCGAACACCCGATCCTCATCGAGGTCCGTCAGCGGCAGGCGGCAGTTCTTCTGATTGCAGCCGTTCGTCAGCGAGTTGAGCGTCAACGGGTACTGCTGCGGCGTCGTGAGGGCCTTCTCGATGAGCACGCCCAGCACGCGGCATTCGTCGGGCTTGAGCGTGAGCATGGGCAACTGTAAGCGGGGCGGCG
>CAYMWG010000220.1:0-5016 GCA_964393765.1 uncultured Phycisphaeraceae bacterium | reverse complement strand
CGCCCGCGGGCGCATCGACCGACTGGATGACCTGGGCGATGCGGGGGTGCTCGGGCGCGTGCGTCATCGTGGGCTCCGATCATCGCACCGGCTTGTCGCCGCTCATCACCATCGACATCCACAGGTAGGGTGCCCGTCCCGCGCCACGGAACTGCAGGTTCTCAAACCCCGCTTCCACCAGCAGCGCGGACATCGTCTTCCGGCTCCAGAACTTGATGTGACCCCCGTCCCACATCGGCGTCAGGTGCGCATCCCACTTATTCAGCACCGACAGCATCAGGTTCTTTAAATACCCGTGGTGCGGCGTCGAGCAGACCAGTCTCCCGCCCGGCCGCAGCGAGTTGAACGCGCACCTCGCCCACTCGCGCGGCGCGTACAGGTGCTCGATCACCTCAGTCGACACCGCGAGGTCAAACGGCTCCTCGTTCAGCACGTCGAGAATGTTCGTCCGGACCCCCACCTTCACGAACCTTACGCCCGGGTACGCCTTCTGCGCGTGCGCGATCCCCGCATCCGAGATATCGATCCCCACCACGCGGCACCCCTTCTTGAGCAGGTGCCCCGTCCATGCCCCGTTGCCGCACCCGATGTCGAGCACGCGCGTCCCCGGAGCGATCGGCCCCATCAGCTCCTCGACCGGCCGCAGCAGGTACGAGAACGAGCGCAGAGGGTCGGCGCTCACAAAGCCGAACGCCGGCACATACGAGTCCGCCGACACAGCCGACTCCACAACTCCAGACTTGCTCATGCTCTGTCCTCCCCGCGCTCGCCCACGCGCAGCATCCTTGGTTTGATTGGCCTTGCGGGTGTGCCCGCGCACACCATCCACTCGGGCAGGTTCTTGAACACTCCCGACCTCGCGCCCACCACGCTCCCCGTGCCGATCGTCACGCCCGGCCCGACGAACACGTCCGCCGCGAGCCACACCTCGTCCCCGATCACGATCGGCGGACGCAGCAGCGCCAGGTCGCTCCGCGTGTAGTCGTGCGTGCCCGCGCACAGATGCACCATCTGCGACAGCGAGACGTTCCGTCCGAGCGTGATCTTCCCCAGGCAGTACACCACCGCACGGTCCCCGATCGACGAGTTGTCCCCGATGCTCAGGTTCCACGGCTGCTCGATCAGCACGCTGGGCCTCAGGCGGACGTGCCGCCCGATCCGCGCGCCGAACAAACGCAGGAGCGATGCCCGAACGCCGTACCAGTTGTGGAACGTGAGCCCGAAGGCCGTCTGCCCGACGTAGTTCCACAGCGCCCGGCGCACCCGTTCGCCCGGGGTGTACGGCGTCGCGCTCCGTGCCAGGTCCTCGCGGGAGGGCAGGGGATTGGGACTCGCCTCATCACCAAGTCTCAGGCCATCGCCGGATTGTGCGTGGGCCGCGCTCACGATGCCGTGCCCCCCGTGCTCTTGGGCGCATCGCTCGCGGAATCCACGCTCAGTTGCCCCTCCGCGACCGCCAGGCCGCTCACCGGGGGCGGTGTGGCCGAGATTCCGCCACCGGGGTCCAGGTGCGCGCCAAGCGACCGCAGTTCCGCCAGTTTGAGCGCGATGAACGTGTCGTACATCGCCAGCACCAGGCAGAAGCGGAAGCCCGGCGCACCGTCCAGGAAGCCCAGTCGAAGGATGTAGGTGTACACGAAACGCCACAGCCCGATCAGGGGCAATCGCGGCAGCACATTGATCTTCAGCCAGCGCCGCATCGCGATCCCGCCCTCGAGTTTCGTCGCGCGATCCGCGGCGGGCTTCGTCCGTGCCCGCATCAGTTCCCGCGCCTCGAGCGTCGAGTACCGGTTGTGCTTGGCGATGAAGTGCTCCAGCCCGCGCCGGTCCTCGTGGTGCATGTAGTGGCGCAGGCGCGAGGTCGGCCCGTCCACATGCATGTGCTCGTGGACCTCGCGGTCCTCGTAGCGAGCTGTGCCGCGACGGAAGAACCGAAGGTTGTAACTGGGGAAGAACCCCGCGTGCCGGATCGGAGCGCCCATGAACTTCGTCAGGCGGTTGATGTAGAACCCCGCCTCGGGAACCTCAGCCGCAGGCCGCGCCGCGATCGCCAACACCTCGTCCCGCAGTTCCGGCGTAAGAGACTCATCCGAGTCGAGGATGAAGACCCAGTCGGCCTTCATCGGCAGGGTCTCAAGCCCCCAGTTCTTCTGACGGGCGTACCCCAGCCAGGGCCGGTGGATGACCTGTGCCCCCGCCGCGCGGGCGATGTCCTGGCTGCCATCCGTCGAGCCGGAGTCCACCACATACACCGCGTCGGCCCAGCCCATGACGCTCGCCAGCGCGTGCGGTAGATTCGCAGCCTCGTTGAAACTCAGGATCATCACTTCGACATTCGCGCATGTGCGCGGAGCGGCGGAGCGATGAGACACTGGCTTGCTCGAAGTGTTCGGAAGTACGTCCGTTGTTCGGCTCATGGTGGTGACTATCTTACCAAAACAAGGGATTACATGCCCGGCGAAAGCGGTGACTGCACTTAGCACTACCGATCGGCAGTTCGGCTGTCCGGCTTGGAGTCAACAACGAACGCCCGGCACCCGCCGCAAGTTCAGGGTGCCGCTCTCAATACGCCTTCCGCAGCCGCGCCGAAGGGATTTTCAGTTGGTCCCGGTACTTTGCCACCGTCCGGCGGGCGATCTCGATCCCCCGCTCCTTGAGCCCGTCTGCCAGGGCATCGTCGCTCAGCGGGCTGGTCTTGTCCTCCGCGTCGATCACTTCCTTGAGCGCAGCCTTGATCGCGTCCCAACTCACCTCCTCGCCCGAGTCGGTCTGCGTCCCGCCCGAGAAGAACCCTCGCAGCGGCACCATCCCTCTCGGTGTGAGCAGATACTTCTCCGCCACCGCCCGCGACACCGTCGCCACATGCACCCCCAGTTGCTCAGCAACCTGCGTCATCGGGAGCGGGCGGAGCGACTGCGGCCCGTAGTCGAAGTACTCCCGCTGCGCGACCACCACCACCTGAATCACGCGCAGCAGCGTCCGCTTGCGCTGCTCCACCGCGTCGATCAGCCACGACGCGTTCGACAGGCTCTTCTTCAGAAACTCGCGTGTCGGCTTGGGCGCGCTGCGGTCCTTGGCGAGCATCGCGTACTCGCGGTTGATCCGCAGGCTGGGCATCCGCGTGTCGTTCAGGTACGCCACATAACGATCCGCCTCCGCGTCGTACTCCACGATCGCATCGGGGATGATCGCCCCCGGCGGATCCTGCACGAGTTGCCGCCCCGGCGCCAAACTCAGCACGCGCATCCGCTCCATCGCCTGCTTCAGTTCCGCCATCGACAGGCCGGTCTTCTCCACGATCCGCGGCAGACGGTTCTGCGCCAGATCTCCAAGGTGGTCCTCGATGAGTCGGCGCACCAGCGCCCACCCCGCCCGGTCCTGCCCGGGCTGCTCGGACACGGCCGCGATTTGCAGGAGCAGGCACTCGCGCGTGTCCCGAGCCGCGATGCCCGCGGGCTCAAGAAGCAGTTGCACGGCTTGCAGTGCGTGCGCCAGTTGTTCGGACGTGGGCCGGGGTCTATCCGTCGGCCACCGATCAAGGATCGTGTTCAGGTCCGTGCGCAAGTATCCGTCATCATCGATAAATGAGATGATCTGCTCACCGAGAGGTCCGAGCGTGTCATCGACATCGACCAACCGCCACTGGTCCTGCAACTGCTCGATGAGCGACGCGGCGCGCGAGGCCGTGTTGGCCATCGCTTCGCTCTTGGCATCCGCCTCGCCTTCGAGGCGCGAGCGCGAGTAAGCACCCAGTTCATCCAGCCGGATCGGCTCCGGGGCGTGCGGCTGATCGTCATACTGGTTCTCCGCGGCGTCGGGGTTGGTTTCCTCGAACGAATCCAGGCGCGCGAAGTCCTCCTCGCCGTGCCCCTCGTCGATGCGCATCGGCTGCTCTTCGGCGTGGCTCTCCGCCGCGGCCTGGGCCCGAAGGTCCGCCTGAGCCTGCGCCGCCGCGCCCTCTGGTCCGTCCTCGCCCTCGGCAAGTTCGAGCGTGGCGTTGCTCTCGAGTTCCTGAGCGATACGTTCCTCCAGTTGCTGGAGCGGCATCTGGAGGATCTCCATTGACTGGATCATCCTCGGAGCCAGCTTCATGTGCTGGCCGAGCCGCATCTGCTGTGAGGCGTCGAATCGCAAGCGGGTCGTGCTCCTCTCAGGAACGTTTCGTGATCCAGCGATTCATCAGGATGAACTCAGAGCATCAGAGCGAGCGGAGTGGAAGCAGAGAAAACCGGGGGAGATGTGCGTAGAAGGACCGAAGTATTTGATTGACGACGTTGGCCGACCCGCGATCTCGCTCTGCTCTTCTCTGCTTGCTCTGCTGCTCTGAGTTCGTCTGAACAGCGTTGGTCATTCCATCGGTCGCCGGCCCTCGATCGCGTCGGCGAGAACCGCTTTGTTCGCGTACTCGAGTTGCGAGCCTGTCGGCACGCCCCTCGCGAGCCGCGTGACCTTCACGCCCCGCTTGCTCAACTCCTCCGCGAGGTACATCGCCGTGCCGTCGCCCTCGAGCGTCGGGTTGAGCGCGAGGATCACCTCCCGCACCGGCGCGCCGCCCGCCGGGTCGTTGGCCGATGGCTCGTCCACACGCCTGAGCAGATCGGCGGTCGTGAGGTCGCCCGGCCCCACGCCCTCGAGCGGGCTGAGCCGTCCCATCAGGACGTGATAGACGCCGCGATACATCGCGGTCTGCTCCAGGGCGATCAGGTCGCGCGCCTGCTCCACCACCATCACCATCGCCCGGTCGCGCCGAGGATCGCCGCACACCGAGCACATCGAGCCCTGAGGATCGCCCGGGGCGCCAGCCAAGTTCGAGCACACGCGGCAGGGGCGCACATTCTGCTTCGCATCGGCGATGGCGCGCGAGAGCGTCATCGCGTGGTCACGCGGCGACCTGAGGATGTGGAACGCCAGCCGCTCCGCGCTCCGCCGACCAATCCCAGGCAAGCGGGCGAGTTCATCGACCAGGCGCACCATGACCAGGAGAGAAACCAGCACGGCACCCAGCCCGACCGGGGC
>CAYMWG010000219.1:0-5038 GCA_964393765.1 uncultured Phycisphaeraceae bacterium | reverse complement strand
CGTCCGCATCGGATCGGCCGCCCGCTTCGTTCTCCGGGTATCGCGTGGAGACGATGCGATTGCTCGTGCTCGAAACCACGAAGGGTGAACTGAAGTTCGCGCTCCGCCCAGACGTCGCACCCACGACCGTGTGGTTCTTCTCGCATCTGGTCGAGGGCGGTCTGTACACCGATGTCGAGTTCCACAAGGTCGCATCGCTCACCGCGGGCTCAGCGCCCGATTTCGTGCAGAGCGGGGACCCGACGGGCACGGGCCTGGGCGGCGCGGGGTTCCTGATCGACCTTGAGGACTCGCCCCTGCGCCACGAGTTCGGCGTGATCTCGCTGGCCCGGGCGAGCGACCCCAACTCCGCCTCATCGCAGTTTTTCATCAGCCTCGGCGGGGCCGGCGCGGCGACGCTCGACGGCAAGTACGCCGCGTTCGGACAGATTGTGAGCGGGGCGGACGTGCTGCGGGCGATCGCCGCGACACCCGTGGGCCCGGATAATCGGCCGCTCCAGCCGCCAAAGATTCTCAGTGCGCGGCTGGTGGATGCGCCGCCGCTGGGCGATGGCCCGCCGCCGCAGCGGGACCCGCTGGCGGAGAGGCCGGCGAGGTGATGCGAATGCGGATTTTGGATTGGAGATCGATTTCGTCTGATGCCTCATGCCTCATGCCTCATGCCTCATGCCTAGTGCCTTCTGCCATCCGATCTGCTTTTTGCTCTCTGATTTCTGCTCTCTCCTTTCTCTTAGGCTTCCCCATGCTCCCCCGCACCGTCGATTCAGTGATGCTCGAGCAGCGTGCCGCGGCGTTCAGGACGCGCTCGATCAAAGCCGGCGCGAAGATGGCCGGTCTGCGACTGGCGATGTCGATGGTCGATCTGACGACGCTGGAGGGCAAGGACTCGCCCGAGAAGGTCCGCGCGCTTTGCCGCAAGGCGCTGATGCCGGGGGCGGATCACACTGGCAAGCCCCTTGGCCATGTCGCTGCGGTGTGCGTATATCCGAACCTGGTGGCGGTGGCGAGAGAAGCCTTGGGACAGGGATGCGGAACGGATGCCGGCACGGAGTGTCGGCCCACCCGCGTCAAGATCGCCAGCGTCGCCACCGGCTTTCCCAGCGGGCAGTACCCGCTGGCGGTGCGCATTGAGGACACGCGGCGGGCGATCCGCGATGGGGCCGATGAGATCGACATGGTCATCAGCCGCGGCCGGTTCCTCGCGGGCAACTACGCCCTCGTCGCCGAGGAGATCCGCGAGTTCAAGGCGGTGTGCAACGCGTCATCGAGCATCGGCGGCGATGCGCAGGCGCATGTACACCTGAAAGTCATCCTCGAGACGGGGGAACTGGAGACATACGACAACGTGCGCCGAGCCAGCGACCTCGCGATCGAGGCGCTGCTCGCCGATGGCGGCACCGGCCCGGCGGGCACGGGGTTCATCAAGACCAGCACGGGCAAGGTGACGCCCGCAGCGACAATGCCCGTCACGCTGTGCATGCTCGAGGCGATCCGCGACTGCTTCCTGCAGACCGGGCACATGATCGGCATGAAGCCCGCGGGCGGCATCCGCACGGCCAAGGATTCGCTGCACTACCTGGTGATGGTGAAGGAGACGCTTGGCGACCGCTGGCTCAGCCCCGACTGGTTCCGCTTCGGCGCCAGCGCGCTTGTGGATGACCTTGTGCGTCAGGTGCGCAAGCAGGGGAGCGGGAAGTACTCGGCGCGGTATGACTATGCGGAGGCCTGACGAAGTGGGAAGGAGGAATGCGGAAGTGTGAAGTGAGGGGGCCGGTGAGCGGGTGAGCGGAGGGTCTACTCGTGAAGCGCTCGTCCGTGCAGATTGCGATGGTGGTGCTCGCGCATCTCGCCGCGGGCGCGACGGTGACCGTCCTGGTCTCGTGGGCAATTGCGATCTGGCTGCCCATGCCGCACCACTCCCGATACGTGGCAAGCACGACACTCCCCAAGTCAATGCACATGGTGCCACTGGATTGGCCGCCCCCCATCATCGCGGCGCGAGCCCGCGCTGTTGGCCGCGCGGAGACGCAGGCTCAGTTTGACGACTCCGACGTGCCATGGCAGGATGCGCGATGCATGGTCCGGCACGCGCAGCAGGGCTGGCCATTCCTGGCGATGGAAAACTGGTTCCTCATCGAGATGCCCAAACTTCGGCCCGGACAGACCGTCTGGGAGAATGGCATCCCGATCCCCCTTTCGTTCCCACGATTCATGCCGGAGAACACCCCGTACTTCGGCAACCTCCCAATTCGGCCAGACCTTCCCGGCTTCCTATTCAACTGCTTGTTCTACGGCGGCCTGCTGTTCGCCGCGAGAGCGATCGCGCAACGTCTGCGCCGCGCCATCCGCCGCCGCCGCGGCCAATGCGCCGCGTGCGGGTACGACATCACAAACTTGATGACTTGCCCGGAATGCGGCCGGGTGGCCAACAATGCGTGCGCATCGCTGGTGTAACTGCACAGGTCGAACAGGCAAGGAGTAGAGCATATGACGCCGTACATCATCGGGTTCACTGCGCTTGTGATGGTCGCCGCGGCGTTGACCGCTTGCCAAAGCGAGCCATCGCGTCCGTCAGACAGTGGGTCGCGCCCGATACCCGGAGACACAATGGAACGCCTCACCGGCACACTCAGGAGCGGCTTTGCGGGCATCGGCGGCGAGCACACGGGCTGGGCGCTGGTGGTCGGCAAGGGTGTGGGCGCGGCCAAAGTCTCGCAGATCGAGGTTGATGTTTCGGGCGTGAAGGAGGCCGCGAGGGCTGCCGACGGCAAGCCGGTGACGATCGCCGGGACGTATCAGAACCGCAAGCGGGTGGAGCGCGGCATGACCAGGGTGTTTGTGGTCGAGCGGATTGAGTGACACCGGTAGATGAACGGAACCACTGACCTGAAGGTCAGTGGCACTCCGCCCTATCCTTCCGGCATGACCACGCCCAGCAGCGGCCCGGCTCTTGAAACACCCACTGAGGTCGGTGCGAACGGCACGCCGGCGGGCGCGATCGTGCTGGTGCCCAGCGCGGCCGAGGCGAGCCCGGCACTCGACTTTGGATCGGCGTGGGACTACGCGCCTGCGCCCGAGACCGTGAAAGTCCACATCGCCGAGCAGTACGGGCTGTTCATTGATGGCAAGTGGACGGAGCCGAAGGCAAGCAAGCGGAGCGGGAGCAGCGGCGGGGTATTTGAGACGATCAACCCGGCGACCGAGCAGGTGCTGTCGCGGGTGACGCAGGCGGGTGAGGCGGACGTGGACGCCGCGGTCGCGGCTGCGCGCCGGGCGTTGCCGAAGTGGGCCGCGCTCTCCGGGAAGGAGCGCGGGAAGTTTCTGTTCCGCATCGCGCGGCGGATTCAGGAGCGGGCCCGCGAGCTGGCGATCCTGGAGACGCTCAACGGCGGCAAGCCGATCCGCGAGTCGCGCGATGTCGATGTGCCGCTGGCAGCGCAGCACTTCTTCTATCACGCGGGCTGGGCGGACAAGTTGGAGTATGCGTTCTCCGGGCGCACACCGCGCCCCGTCGGCGTGTGCGGCCAGATCATCCCTTGGAACTTCCCGCTGCTGATGGCCGCGTGGAAGATCGCGCCCGCGCTGGCGTGCGGCAACACCGTGGTTCTCAAACCAGCGGAGACGACCTCGCTCACCGCGCTTCGCCTGGCGGAAATTCTCGATGAGGTGGGGCTGCCCCCGGGCGTGGTGAACATCATCACGGGTGACGGGCGCACGGGGGCGGCGATGGTCAACCATCCCGGCGTGGACAAAGTCGCGTTCACCGGCTCAACGGAGGTGGGAAAGAAGATCGCCGCGGTCGTCGCCGGAACGCGCAAGCGCTTGACCCTCGAACTTGGCGGCAAGTCCGCCAACATCATCTTCGCCGATGCGAGCATCGATCAGGCGGTCGAGGGGATTGTGCAGGGTATCTACTTCAACCAGGGGCATGTGTGCTGCGCCGGCTCGCGCCTGTTCGTGCAGGAGAGCGTGCTCGACGAAGTGACGGCCAAGCTCGCCATCCGTCTGGCGAGCCTGCGTGTCGGCGACCCGATGGACAAGAACACCGACCTTGGCGCGATCAACTCCCGCGCCCAGCTTGAGCGGATCGAGGGGTATCTGCGCCAAGGCGAGGCGGAGGGGGCGGAACTGTGTATTCCGGGGTCCGGGTCCCGGGGCTCGGGGTCTGTGGAACGAAGCGAATCGCCCGGAGCCCGGAACCCAGAACCCGGCACCCGACCCGGGGCTTCGTCCTCCGCCCTTGCCACCGCCCGATCCGGCCTTCCCGAGCGCGGCTTCTGGTGCCGTCCGTGCTTCTTCAAGGGAGTTCAGCCCTCGCACACGATCGCGAGAGAGGAGATCTTCGGCCCCGTGCTGGCGGTGATGAGTTTCCGCACGCCGGAAGAGGCGATCGTCCGCGCCAACAACTCGCCGTACGGGCTGGCCGCGGGCGTGTGGACGGACAAGGGATCCAAAATCTTTGAGGTCGCGCGGAAACTGGAGGCGGGCGTGGTGTGGCTGAACACCTACAACAAGTTCGACGCGGCGAGCCCGTTCGGCGGGTTCAAGGAGTCGGGCTTCGGGCGCGAGGGGGGGATGCAGGGGCTGCGGGCGTATGTGGAGTTGTGACGGCACGCACTGAAAAGCCTGCACGCGTTGCGAGAGCGCATTTGGACAGAACTCAGAGGTCAGCCGTCGTCAACCCCGTTTGTTTGGCGATCCGAGCAAGCATCTTGGGTCCGATCTCCTCACGATCGTGGAAAGCGAACACAAAGTTGGGCCAGCCAGCCCGCTGAAGGACTTTGTGTGACCCCGCTTGCCGCTTGATCGTCCAGCCGATGCCCTGCAGCGCGGCGACTACTCGCGGCGCTCTGGTTGAAGGCCAGGAGGGTGAGGGGACCATGGGTCACGCCACAAGCTTGAATACCGACTGAACATCCGGCAAGGCTTCTCCGTGCTCCAGCCGATCGGCCAGTACATGCAGTGATAGGGCCTGGGCCCGCCGGATCGCCTCTTCCCTGGTCGCGCCGTACGCCAGAACACCGGGCAATTCTGACAC
>CAYMWG010000218.1:0-5073 GCA_964393765.1 uncultured Phycisphaeraceae bacterium | reverse complement strand
CTCCCATGATGATCACCTTCCCCTGCGACCGCTGCGACAAGCCCCTCGAAACCGATGACGATGCCGCGGGCACCAAGGTGGAGTGCCCGCACTGCGGCGACATCAACATGGTGCCCAGCGCCTCCAAAGGCCCGGGCTCGCAGCGCGCCAAGGCAAGGGCCGGCACCCCCGATCGTGCTCAGGCTCTCGGCCTGCCGCCCGACAGCGGCCCCGAGCAGACGGTGCTCAAGGTCCACCCCGCCATGGTCCGCGCCCACCCCTGGGCGGGTTTGGCGCTATTGCTCACGCTCGCCGTCGGAGTCGTCGGTACGGGGATCACCCTCGCGATGCCACCCGCGTTCCCTCTCGCCATCGGCTTTGCCTGTCTCGCCCTCGTCGGCGTCATCTGGTTCGCGGTGTGGAAGGTCAAGTCCATGACCACCACGCTGATCATCACCACCAAGCGAACGACCCTCCGCAAGGGCTTGCTCAGCCGCAACAGCCGCGAGGTTCTGCACGACCGCGTGCAGGATGTCCAGGTGAAGCAGACCTTCATCGACCGGATGCTCGGCGTCGGCACCCTCGGCCTGTCGAGTTCATCGGACGAAGGCGTCGAGGTCAGCATGACCGATGTGCCCAACATCCTCCACGTCCGTTCCGTCATCGACGCCTACCGCAACATGTAATCCCCTTCCCCGCCTTGGGTAACCACGCCGCTCCTCGCCCTGCTCTTGGGGTTCCAGGCGGCTCTGAACATCACACCACTCCGCGCCGCGATCTTCTCGCACTGTGCCGGCGTACAGTCCATGGCAAATGCACGATAAACTCCAGTGGCTATCCAGTCTCCGCCTCAAGACCGCCCTCTGGCTCGCGGCCATTTCTCTCTGCACCTTCGCTTCCATCTCCCTCGCCGGATTGCCCTGGGTCCCAATGGTCAGCGTCGCTGTCGCCGCCGCGGCGGTGTCCGTATCCAAACTCACCCTCCGCCTCATCCACCCCACTTGCTTCAGTTGCGGGCTGGACCTCTCCAGCCAGCCCATCGGGGCCCAGGGCATCGCCTGCCCGAAGTGCGGCTCGATCCGGTCCCCGGGCCTTGTAGATATCGCGAGACTTCGCCACGCCCCCACCTCCGGCGACGACGACGCGTCCGCTTAGAACCCAAGCAACCTGTGGTGCCCGGCCTGCGAATCGAACCAGCAGTCCGAACTTCGCGGCGAACCGCCGGGAAAGCGTTTTGTTCCCTCTCGACTTTCGCTTCCACCCCGAATCCGTCTTGTTTCGCCGGAACCCCGTGGCAGGGTTTACCGCTGTGATACCTCTCTGCACCTTATCGCCATACAATGTTCGTATTCCGTTCACATGTCCCAAAGGGCGCGGCTGGAACGTCCGATTATCTGCCCGTTGCTTCATCCACCGGAGATCAGAATGAGTTCGCTGAAAACCCTGCTTCAATCGGCCCTCGGGATCGCTCTGGCTGCCTCGATCCTCGGAACCTCAAGCCCCGTGCACGCCCAGACCATCTCGATCCAGAGCGAGTTGGTCATCCAAGACCTCGATCGGCCCGTCGGCCTGTACGCACCCGACGGTGACACCAGCCGCATCTTCGTCCTCGAGCAGACCGGCAAGATCCGCCTCTACAGCCTGCCCGACTACAGCCTGCTGGGCACCTATCTCGACCTCGGTCTGGCGGGCCTCAACTTGGTGACCACCCCGCTGGTCCTGGGGGATGAGCGCGGCCTCCTGGGCCTCGCATTCCACCCCAACTTCGCCGCCAACGGCTTCTTCTATGTGAACTACACGGCCATCGGCACCGGAACAACCGTGATCCGCCGTTACACCGCCACCGCCCCGTTCACATCGTCCACGACCGCGAGCACCACCAGCGGCACCAGCATCCTTACCGTTGCGCAGGACTTTGCCAACCACAACGGCGGCTCGATTCGCTTTGGCCCCGACAACATGCTCTACGTCTTCATGGGAGACGGCGGCAGTGCGAACGATCCCAACAACCGGGCGCAGGACGACTCCCAACTGCTGGGCAAAATCCTTCGCCTCGATGTCAACGACACGTCAGCCGCCGACGGCGACGGCCTCTTCATCCCGAACAACAACCCATTCCGCGCTCTCGGAAATCCTCGTGACAAAGTTTGGTCCAAGGGCATGCGCAACCCATGGCGCAGCACCTTCGATCGCGTCACCGGACAGTTGTGGGTCGCGGATGTCGGGCAGGACAATCGCGAAGAGGTCAACGTCCAGCCCGCCATCATGCTCGCCAATCCCGCCGACGGCAACAGCACCATCACCAACGCCGCGGCCGTCGCCAGCCTGAACTACGGGTGGGATTGCAGGGAGGGCCTGATCGCCTGCCCCACCGGCCTCGGCGGCATTGGCCAAGGATGCGTCCCGGGCGCGGGCGGCTATTTCAACCCCATCGTCGACTACACCCACTCCCTGCCGAGCCATGGCTGCTCCATTACCGGCGGTTACGTCTATCGCGGTGCGGCCATCCCCGCGCTCGACGGAATGTATCTCTACGCCGATTACTGCACCTCGCAGACCAATCGCGCGCTCCGGTACGATGGCGCGAACGTAACCTTCCACACAGACCTCGTCGACCAACTTCAGCACAACGGGTCCAATCTCAACTCCATCACCTCCTATGGCGAGGACGGCGCAGGCGAAATGTACATCTGCCGCAGCCCCACCTCCGGCAATCCCGTTCCCCCCGGCAGCATCTACAAAATCATCCCCTTCACCTCCCCGTGCGGATGCCCCTGCGACCTGCCCGATGCCGTTGACATCTTCACCGACTCCTTCGAGACCAACCTTGGCTGGACCGCCAGCGGCGTTGCTATCGGCGCGTGGGTCCGCGCGCAGCCCATCAATACTCTCGGCGGCACATCCGCTGTCCCCACACAGTGGGACCCCATGACCGATGCCGATGGCACCGGCTGGTGCGCCCTCACCGGCAACGGCAACTCCAACGACGATGTCGATGGCGGCTCCACCACGTTCACCTCGCCAGCGCTCGACTTCATCGCCGGCCAGATCAGCATCTGCTACTCCTACCAGTTCGCAACCGCCGGTGATGCCACGGGCGACGGCCTCTTTGTCGAGGTCTCCAGCAACGGGACGACCGGCCCCTTTATCCTCGTCGCCTCGCACACGGCCGACCAGTCCAACCGGTGGATCCCGCATGTCGTGACGACCGCCGCGCTCGCTTCCGCCGGCGTTGCCAACACCTCGAACATGCGAGTGCGGTTCATCGCCCTCGACACAGGCACCGCCAACACCGTCGAAGCCGCCTTCGACAACTTCAAGATTGTCTCCTCAACCCCTGACACCTGCGCATGCGATTGGGACAACAGCGGCGGCATCGGTGTGCCCGACATCTTCGCCTTCCTCAGTTCCTGGTTCGCAAACGAGCCCGCGGCCGACTTCGACGGTCAGGACGGCCGCACCGTGGCCGACATCTTCGCCTTCCTCGCCTGCTGGTTCGCCGGCTGCCCATAAGGCACGCCCGGTCACCTGAACTCCTCCCGCTCATCAAAGGGCTCGGCCAAATCGCCGGGCCCTTTTTCATGCGCCAAGTTTCGCCCGCAAACTCGCCTGCGCTTCGGGTGTCGCCAGCACCGCCGCCGACAGTTCCGCGCCGCGCTGCGCGATCGCCGCGTCCATCGATCCGTCAAGTTCGTTGAGCAGCCCCTTTGTCACACGCAGCGCATTCGGCCCGCCCGCTGCGAGCCGCTCCGCCAGCGCCATCACCGCGGGCATCAACTCCTCGCGCTCCGCCACGCACTCGTTGACGATCCCCATCCCATGCGCCTCCGTCCCGCTCATCAGCCCGCCCCGCAGCAGCACCGCCCTCGCCCGTCCCGCGCCAATCTTCCGCACCAGCCACGGCGCCACCACCGCGGGGCACACGCCCAGATCGACCTCCGGGAATCCCATCTTCGAGTCCGCGTGCGTGATCGAGAAGTCCGTCACCGTCGAAAGCCCGCACCCACCGCCGATCGCCGCGCCGTGTACCGCCGCGATCGTCGGGATCGGCAGCAGCCGGACCCGCAGGCACAGGTCCGACAGACTTGAAAGTAGTTTCAGCGGCGCGTGCGGGTCTCCCCCCCCCACGAGCACCTGCTTCAGGTCCATCCCCGCGCAGAACGACTTCCCCTCGCCCGTCACAATGCACACCCGCGGCGACTCCGACGACCTGATCCGCGCCTCGAGTTCGCTCATCCGATGGTGCAGCGATGCCAGCAGATCAATCGACAGCGCGTTCCGCGCATCGGGCCGGTTCAGCGACAGCGTCGCGATCGGGCCGGAAATGGTGAGCAATGCGAGTGACACGGTCTGTTTGCCCTACGCCGTCTGCTTCTGCTTCTCGTGCCGCAACTGCCCGCACGCCGCGGCGATATCTCGGCCACGCGATGCCCGGATGTGCGTGTTGATGAACGCCTCACGCAGGACCCGCTGGAACTCCCGCACATCCTCATCTCGCGGCCGCTGAAACCCGATCCCCGCGACCTCGTTGTACCGGATCAGGTTCACATTCGCCCGCAGCGTCCGCGCCACTTCCACCAGTTGCCGGGCGTGGTGCGGCTGGTCGTTCACGCCGCGGAGCATGATGTATTCGAGCGTTATCTCGCGCCCCGTCTTCTCAAACCACCTGGTACACGCCGCGAGCAACTCGTTGATCGTGGTGTAGTCCGCCCATGGGATCAGTTGCCGGCGCAACTCGTCGCTGGGCGCGTGCAGCGAGAGCGCCAGCGTCACCGGCAACTCCAGTTCATCGGCCAGCCGCTCGATCGCCCTGGGCATCCCCACCGTCGAGATCGTGATCTTGCGTGCCGAGATGCCCAGCGCCCACAGCCCCGCGATCGTCCGCACTGACCGCACCACGTTCGCAAAGTTCGCCAGCGGCTCGCCCATCCCCATGAACACGACGTTGGTGATGCGGCCCACGCCGGGCATCTGTCCTAGCCGCCACACCTGCTCGACGATCCGGCCCGTCGAGAGGTTGCCATCAAACCCGCCCAGGCCCGATGCGCAGAACTTGCACCCCACCGGGCACCCCACCTGCGAGGAGATGCACGT
>CAYMWG010000217.1:0-5098 GCA_964393765.1 uncultured Phycisphaeraceae bacterium | reverse complement strand
GAGTGGGATGACGCCGACGAGTGCTGCTGGGGGGGCCGCGGGCGGGCTGGGGTTCATGCTGCAGGACCGGGGTGAGCAGTTTGCACTCGTTCCCGGACACCCCAATGCGCTCGAGCCCGGCAAGAGGCCGTTTCACACGATCATCCCCGCGTTCATCACCAAGGACGGCAAGCCTTGGATGAGCTTTGGCGTGATGGGCGGGGCGATGCAGCCGCAGGGGCACGCGCAGATCGTCATCAATCTGATCGACTTCGGGATGGGCTTGCAGCAGGCGGGGGATGCGCCGCGGATCCACCACGACGGCTCGACGGAGCCTGCGGGGATGGTCAGGCCGATGACCGATGGTGGCGTATTGAACCTGGAGCCGGGCTTCCCAGAGGCGACGCTGCGCGAACTGGAACGTCGCGGCCACACGATCAAGCCGGCACCGATGCCGGTCTTTGGCGGATACCAGGCGATCCGGCGCGACCCTGTGACGGGCGTGTACTGGGGCGCATCGGAATCGCGCAAGGACGGGCAGGCGGCGGGGTACTGATCGCAACTGCTTTCTCCGCTCAACATGTGGAGGCTCGATGCTGCCGACGACGCACCAGTTTCTCGTCGCGATGACCTCCCTGGTGGCGTTGTGCGCGGGTGCCTTTGGCGCCCAGCCCGGCTCGCTCGCGTCCGAGGGGTTGCGGTGCGAGTACCTGGTGAATCCTCTTGGCGTCGAGGAAGCGAGCCCGCGACTGACGTGGATCGTTACGTCCGTCCGCCGCGCGGAGGTGCAATCGGCGTACCAGGTGCTGGTGTCGTCGACGCCGGAGTTGCTCGCACAGGACAAGGGTGACCTGTGGAACAGCGGCAGGGTCGAATCGAACCAGACCGCGCACATCGAGTATGACGGAGCGGCGTTGCCGTCACGGCAGGCATGTTACTGGAAAGTTCGCGCATGGGACCGCGACGGGCGCGAGGGCGCATGGAGCAAGCCTGCGGTGTGGGAAATGGGGCTTCTTGCGCCGACGGACTGGACGGCGGAGTGGATCGATGCCGCGCCGGCACCCGTGAGACTGCACATCGTCAATGCAACCTACTCCACGGATGACGGAGAAGTGGAGAAGGACGTCACGGACGTTGTCGCCAGGTTGATGAACGACAGGGGCGGCGACCTGGCAGTCACGAATGAGAGACTCGGCGGCGATCCGGCCTACGGAAAGCGCAAGCGGTTGCGTGTGGAGTATGTATACGAGGGCGTAGAGCGAGACGCCGAAGCGATGGAGGGTGGGTCTCTCGTGCTTCCGACGGGCCGCCTCCCCTACCTCCGGCGCGGCTTTGGAGTGTCGAAGCCGGTGACGAGGGCGCGGCTGTACGCGACGGCGCTGGGGGTGTATGAGATGAGCCTCAACGGAGCGCGCATCGGAGATCAGCACCTCGCGCCGGGCTGGACGGACTACCGCAAGCGGGTGCGGTACCAGGTCTACGACGTGACCGACCAGTTGGCACCGGGGGAGAATGTGCTCGGAGCGATGGTCGGGCCGGGCTGGTTCTGCGGGCGCGCCGGGCTGTTTGGGATCACGAAGTTTTACGGTGATGCGCCGGCACTTCTCGCCCAGTTGGAGATTACCTACGCCGACGGCTCCACCGATCGCATTGTCACCGATTCCGCCTGGAAGACCCATGCCGGCCCGTTGCTGATGGCGGACTTGATGAACGGAGAGACCTACGACGCAACGCTGACGATCCCCGATTGGGACAGGCCGGTCCTCGATGAGAGCGGCTGGAGCGCGGCGACGGTCCGCAAAGAGGTACGGAATCTTGAGGCGGACATCTCAGAGCCGGTGAAGGTCATCGCAGAGTTGCCCGCGGTGGCGGTGAACCATCAAGAGCAGGGGAAGGCCGTCTTTGACCTCGGCCAGAACATGGTCGGCGTGGTGCGGTTGCGCATCAACGCGATCCGGGGCACCACCGTCACGATCCGCCACGGCGAGATGCTCAACCCGGACGGCACGCTGTACACCGCCAACCTCCGCGGCGCGGCGTGCACGGACACCTATACCTGCGATGGGAAGGGCGAGGAGGTCTGGCAGCCCCGCTTCACCTTTCACGGGTTCCGGTACGTCGAGGTCCGAGGCCTTGAAAACGCCCCCGGTCTTGAAACGGTCACCGGTATCGTCCTTGGCTCGGCGATGCCGCCCGCCGGCGAGTTTTCTTGTTCCGACCCGCGCATCAATCAACTCCAATCGAACATCGTGTGGGGGATGCGCGGCAACTACCTCAGCATCCCCACCGACTGCCCGCAACGAGACGAGCGGATGGGATGGATGGCCGATGCGCAGGTGTTTCTACCCACCGCGGCCATGAACGCGGATGTCGCGGGGTTCATGACCAAGTGGATGACGGATGTGACCGATGCCCAGCGCGAAGATGGCGCGCACTCCGATGTCGCGCCCGTGACCAGGGGCCTGACCTACGGCACACCCGCCTGGGCGGATGCCGGGTCGATCGTTCCTTGGGCCGTCTACGAGACGTACGGGGACAAGCGCCTGTTGGAAAGGCATGTGGAGTCGATGCGGAGGTGGGTCGAATGGTGCCGCGATCACAGTACCGGACTGCTGCGTGACAAAGACCGCGGGAACGACTATGGGGACTGGCTCTCGATCAAGGCCGACACCCCGAAGGATGTTTTGGGCACGACGTACTTTGCGCACTCGACGGACCTGCTGGCGCGGAGCCTGCGAGTCCTCGGGCAAGTGGACGAGGCCGAGAAGTACGAGCGGCTGCTCGCGGACATCAAGGCGGCGTTCAATGCTGCGTATGTCACAGCGGACGGGCGCATCAAGGGCGACACGCAGACGGTGTACATCCTTGGCTTGCGCTTCAACCTGCTCTCCGCGGTGAACCGCGAGCGGGCCGTGCGATTCCTCATTGACGATATCCGAGCGAAGGACGGGCACCTGTCCACCGGCTTCGTCGGTGTCAGCCACCTGCTGGCGGTGCTGAGCGAGAGCGGGAATGCGGCCATCGCGCACGAACTTTTGATGCAGGACTCGTTCCCCTCGTGGCTTTTCTCGGTGAAGCACGGCGCGACCACCATCTGGGAGCGCTGGGACGGCTACACGCCCGAGACCGGCCCGCACCCGGACATCGGCATGAACTCGTTCAACCACTATGCCCTCGGCTCATGCGGCAGGTGGCTCTTCGAGGGCGTTGCGGGGATCGGCCAGATGCGAGGATCGGTCGGGTTCGAGAGGATGGACATCCGTCCTCGGGCAGTTGGTCCGCTCACCTCCGCCAGCGCTTCATACCGATCGATCCGCGGCACAGTCTCCACTGCATGGAAGACCGCGGACAAGCAACTTACGCTGGAGGTGACCATCCCTGCGAACACCACCGCGTGGGTGCATATTCCCGCCGACAGTCACGGGTCGGTGAAGGAATCTGGAAACCTTCTGAGCGGCGCTGAGGGCGTTCAAGAGGTTTTGCAGGACGGCGGCACGACGGCGATCCATGTCGGATCGGGCACTTACCGTTTTGTCGCCCCGCGCGATCCGTTGTAGCGTCTTGTCACATCTGCAATACAGGCTCAGCCCGGAGCGTGGCGGCACACGCCTGAGCATGACCCATCGTGCGATGGGCCTCATCCCACGCGATCACGCCGAGGGCGTCGCGACCGGCTGGGAGCATAAGTTGAATCGCATCCGCGGGACCGCCGAGTTGCTGCCCAAGCCAGCCCGCTGATCGGTATACTGCCGAACACACTCGCCGCGATCGCGGCCCAAGGAGACCTCCAATGGCGTATGTCGATGGATTCGTGCTGGTCATTCCCAAGAAGAACATGCCGGTGTACAAGCGCATGGCCAAGGCCGCGTCGAAGGTGTGGCACGAGCACGGAGCGCTTGAGTATCGCGAGTGCGTTGGCGACGACATGAAGGTGAAGATGGGCCTGCCCTTCCCAAAACTCGCCAAGGCGAAGCCGAGCGAGACCGTGGTGTTCTCCTGGATCGTGTACAAGTCCAAGGCGGATCGCAACCGCGTGAACAAACTGGTGATGAAGGACCCGCGGCTCGCGGAGATGTGCGACCCGAAGAACATGCCGTTCGATCTGAAGCGGATGTCCTACGGCGGGTTCAAGGTGATGGTCGAGGCCTGAGGAGCCAGAAGGAACTCAGAGTCAGCAGAGATAGCAGAGAGCGAGCAGAGAAAGGCAGTGACAGACCGGAGAGTGACTTGGAATCGCACTGCGATGTGGAGTTGCCCTATTCGGCGCGCGGATGAGTTCTTCGGCCCAGGTTTGAGACAGGAGTTTTAATGAGCACTACTGAGCAGGCGCGCGCATGTTGCGCCGGTCTCCAGGAAGTTGTTCTGGGCGGGGTGCTTGGTAAGCGCGCTGCCCGTGCTGGTGCTGGTGTTCAGCGGCGTGTTGAAACTCCTGAAGCCGCCGATGTTCGTCGAAGGGTTTGCGCAACTTGGATGGCCGGAGCGGTTTGCAATTCCGTTGGGGATCGTTGAGTTGTTCTGTACGGCCGTGTACCTCGTGCCGCGGACAGCGGTTATAGGGGCGATCCTGCTGACGGGCTATTTCGGCGGAGCAACCGCGGCTCACGCGCGGCTGGGGGAGGCGTTCTTCCTACCCATCGTGGTCGGGATGCTGGTGTGGCTGGGTTTGTTCTTGAGGGATACGCGGATACGGGCGCTGATCCCGTTCCGGGCGTAGGTGCGTCGATGAAGAGGAACTCAGAGGAAGCAGAGTAAGCGGGCGGAGCGGAGATAGAGAAAAGATTGACAGAGCGAAGGAGCGTTCTGAAAACGCCTCGCTCGGGGCGTTTACTGAGGTATGTTGGGGTATGGTCATTTCTGCTTCCTGCGCAGCGTTCGTCAGTTCTGCTGTGGCCTTGACGGGGTTCGGGTCCGCAGCGCTGGCGCAGACCACCTACTACGTCGCGCCACCCGCTTCGGGCGGTGCGGACGCGAACTCGGGCACGCTCGGTGCGCCCTGGGCGACGCTGCAGCGAGCGGCCAACGGGCGAGTTCCGGGGGACACCGTCATCGTTCTGCCGGGCACCTACGGGGGGTTCAATGGCGGTGGGGGGGTGAGCGGGACGGCGTCAGCGCCGATTAC
>CAYMWG010000216.1:0-5109 GCA_964393765.1 uncultured Phycisphaeraceae bacterium | reverse complement strand
AGCCACACCCGCTCCCGGCCCGGCCACCAGCCGACTTCTCGCGATCGATGTGACCCGCGGCTTAGCACTGCTGGGCATCTTCTCTGTCAACATCCAACTCTTCGCCGAGCCCTTCGGCACCTACATGCAGCCGGGCCCGGAATCGAGCGACCCGCTCACGGTGCTGTGCTACTACTTCGTGAAAATCTTCTGCGAAGGGAAGTTCTACCCGCTGTTCTCCATGCTCTTTGGCATGGGACTGGCGCTGCAGATGCACAGCGTGATCGGCCGCGGCGGGAACTTCTACGCCGTCTATGTCCGCCGGCTCGCGTGGTTGTTTTTCATGGGGCTGACGCACGCGCTGCTGCTGTGGTACGGGGACATCCTGTTTGTCTACAGCATCGCCGGGGTTGTGCTGATGCTCTGCGTCCGGATCGACCCGCGCACCCTGCTATCGCTTGGGGTCGGGCTGGCGCTCTTTGGCGCGGTGCTTCAGTCGGGTTTCGGCGCACTCGGCGCCGCCGGGCAGCAGGTGGGCAACCCTCCCGCCTCTAGCCCCGCCGCCATCGCAGACACAAGTGCGACCGGGGAAACGAATGGCGCGGCTGCAACGAGCGGCGAGCCGTCGCCTGACATGGATGCTGCCCCAGCGACACCATTCGCGCGATGGGTGCAAGCATTTCGAGACGGGAAGATCGGCCCGCCGAACTCGCCGATCTGGATGGAGACGGAGACTGAGGCGTATCGGCACGGCCCGTGGAGTCAGACGTTCTACTTCCGCGCGCTGTCGTGGGTCATGTTCCTCCTGGTCTGTCTGCTGGGAATCGGCTGGCATGTGCTTGGCATGTTCTTCATCGGCGCGGCGTTGCTGCGGATGGGGCTGTTCACGACGGCGGGCGAGAAGTGGCTGCCGCGGCTGTTTTTCCTGGGCCTTGTTGTCGGCCTCCCTGGGGCCGCGGTGTCGCCGTTCCTCATCGGGTGGGCCGGGATGCACGCGTGGTCGGCCGCGCTCACGGTCTTCCTGCTCATGGTGTGCGGGCCGCTGGTGAGCCTCATGTACCTCACCGGGATCGCGTTGCTCGTCCGTCGCGGCATCGCACGAAGCGTCACCAACGTCCTGGCGAACGTGGGGCGCATGGCGCTGACGAACTATCTCATGCAGACCGTCATCGCCACCTTCGTGTTCTATCATTGGGGCTTGGGACAGTTTGCATCGTGGTCGCGCCCCGAGCGCTGCGCCCTGGTGCTCGGCGTCTACGCGGTGCAGTGCGTCATCAGCGTGCTCTGGATGCGGCACTTCCGCTTCGGCCCGATGGAATGGCTGTGGCGAACGGTCACCTATTGGCGGGCGCAGCCGATGCAAGCGACGCAGCGATTATGAGTCGCAAATTGTCTTGACAACCAATTACCGAACCGCTAGCATGGCCATTAGGAAATTCCCCATGCGGATTGATTGCGCCTGTCTGATTGCCTCTGGACTCACGGCTCTATGCGCGGCTTCCGCTGCCGGACCGCCAGATCGAATGGAAATTACCGACTACCTGTCGCCCTCGGCCATGCAGTTGCAGGACATGAACAATGACTGCGCCATCAGCGACGTAGATGTCGCCATGATGCTGGACGATCAACTCGTTGCGTTGTACGGCGCGCAGTTTGAAATGCTCGGGGATGTGGATGCGGACGGCGTCGTGACCGGCGAGGACATTATCGCCGCCGTCGGAAAACTCATCAAGGCGGCATACGGCAAGACCACACCGAACGCCCAGCCGGTCGGCACGCCGGATGTTCTGGCAACTCTTGATGCGGTGCTGGCGCAGTCCCCAGAGGGTGATATCAACCTAGACGGCTCGAAGGACATCGTTGACGTGTCTGCGACCGCTACGCAGGTCGGAAACGATTTCATTCCGTCCGAGGTTGACCAGATCGCACGTAAGGCATTCGCATACATCGGGGCGATCAGGGAGTTTGGCCGCGCCCGTTTCATGGCGACGGCATGCGCTCCCCTGAACCATCTTCGGGGCGTGTCGGGAACTTGGCCAAACCCGCATCCAAATTGGTGGCAGCCGAACCACCTCACTGGCGTTTCCAGCAGTTACAACCCACCCGCTGACCATGCGACGCCCGACCACAGTACCTTCTTCACCGAGCGTGAGCCTTGGCCTGCGCATGAAGAGCACGTCAGCCGGAGTTGGCCAGCCAACCACCTGTGGGAGTCATCGAGGACGTGGACGCCGCCCGCTCCTCATGATGTGGTCTGGTCGGCATTGGGTCATAATCGTCCGCATGGGGTCGGCCTCAGTTCCCATTGGCCTTCCGGACACACAGCGTCCGCTTCGACCACATGGCCTGCCGACCACGACCTGAATACCTCGCGGGGTTGGTGGCCTCATCACCTCGCGGCTGATTCAGGCCAACGAGTTGCGCCGCCGATGCACGTCCAATCGATCAGCCAGAATTGGTCCCACCAAGCGGCTGCGTCGCAGATGGTTTGGCCGCCCAACCACTATGCTTCTGTCTCGGGCGGGTGGGGGCTATCACATGCACCGGGGGTCAGCGGAAGTTGGCCGCCTGCACACCTCAACTATGCCTCGAATGGATGGCCGGGTCCCCAACCAACATGGCCTCCGACGCACACCGCAGCCGTCTCTGCGAGCTGGGGCGATCCTGCGCCTGGTGGATGGCCGATCTTCCCGCCGGATCACACATGGTGGACCACCTTCCAAGATATTCCGGGGATTGTGCCTCAGTTCCCGTGGCCTCCGTAAATCGAGCATTCGACGCCCGATCAGCTCGATCAAAATATGCCGACTGCCTCATTGATCGACAGGGCAATGTACAGAACTGCCATTCTGCTATCGGCTTTGGCTGTGTTCGTTGTCGGTTGCGGCGCGCAGCCCGTGCAACAGTCCCGGGCGTCACAGGTCGTACTCAACGAGACCGTCATCAGGGCGTGGCGGGCCGAGGGGCACTCGTTTGAAAAACCGACAAATGAGCTGTTGGCTCCGGCATTCTCCGATCCTCGGTCCGTGCTTCGTTTCGTGCTCGAGAGGGCGCCGCTGCGAGGGGTCGTCTATCCAAGTGAGCGTTATTATTATTATCGCTTCCCATTGGGCAACCGATTGGTGAGCGGCAACATCCGCTTCGTCGATGCCGAGCGGGGAGCCATCTCCGTCGGCTACTTTGACGCGTGCAATGAACGCGACATGGTCACGACAGAGTTCAGCACCGGCACCGACGGAGTCGTGATATCGTTCGATCCCCTGGACAATGAAGTCGCAGTTTCACTTGACGGACTGACCCGCACGTTTGTTCTGGACCAGGAGGCCTTCGAGCCCCCGTCCTTTCCGCTGCTTCCAGGTGAACAGTTGATTTCGGGCATCCGTGATGAGTCTGGATATTTCCTCTATCTCATCTACTGGCAGCCGGGCAGGTCGTTCTACTATGTGCTCAATCCAGCCAAGCCGCTTCCTGAAACGTGGAGTCGGGGCGGTAGCAAGAAGGTCGAAACCTGGTTCGGCGACCGATCGCGTTTCTGCTTTGTCCGTGAGACGCGATCCGGACGCTATATTCTGGTCGGCGTTCACCGTCGTGAGATCATGCTCAATAGTTGGTACGACGGTGCGTTTGATCAGGTGCCCCCGCGCCTGCCAATCGGTGCCATCCTGCGAGAGGCCTATCCGTATGTGCGGGACGCGGGAGATATTGACGACCACGGTAACTTCCTGAGAATGGCCGGTCAACGTGTGGCGATCAGCCCCTACCGCGATTACGAGTCCGGCCCGACACTGGAAACAGAACTCGAGAGTTTGGTCAAGGATGACCCGACGCCCTCGGCATGGACCGCGGCGACCTACGAGTACAAGCGAGACTGGAAAGCGCCGTCCGGTGCCGCCGGTACGGGAGGGCATGAAACCACTCTTTCAGTCCAGTGGCCAGCCAACCACTGGGGGATGAGCAGCCGCGCCTGGGGCACCGAGCACGTTGCCGCGTTAAGCGCAAGGTGGCCACAGAACCATGTGCTCGCGACAAGCCGCGCCGCAAGCGGCACGTTGCCGCCACCGAAGGCTCCCTGAGAACGCGGGTCCAAGAGCGGAGCTTCCAAAAGACTCAACCCCCTTGACGGGCGGACGCTCAGATCATGTCCGGGCTTTCACACGCCGTTTAGCCTGACTTCACATTCCGGGACAAATCTTCTTCCAGGCACACCAAAACTGGAAGGAGCGATTCGTGAAGACCAATTTTCTGATGACCATGGGCGGCTGCGTTGCCGCGATGTCGGGCGTCTTCGTCGCGGGCATGGAGGCCCAGCAGGGCCAGCCGGGTTCGGCACCGGGTGGCACGCCCTCGCAGCAACCCCAGCCCTCGAACCCCACGCCGCGGCCATCGAACCCCAGCCAACCGGGCCAGAATCAGCCCAATCCAAACCAGCCCAATCCCAATCAGCCCGGCCAGGTCCAGCCCGGCCAAGTCCAGCCCGGCCAAGTCCAGCCAGGACAGAACCAGCCGGGTGGCAACCCCGGTGATGTGACGCCTCTGGAGCGTGGGCGCGGCAACACGCCGCTGAGCCGCAACCCGGGCTCATCGTCAAGCGACAACCCGCGGTTCTTCTCGCTCTCGAACGAAGCGATGGAGCCGCAGTTCCGTGAGTCCGCGACGCGCCTGGCCAACCTTGAGCGGTCGATGGCCGAGCGCAACCAGCGGCTGGTGCAGCGCCTCGGCGCGCTCCGCCAACTCCCGGCGGATCGGCAGGGCGGTGCGACGCTCGACCTTCTGCAGGACATCCTGCAGGAGAACGCCCAACTCCAGCAGTATCTTTCGCAGCAGCGGACGCTGTTCACCGGCGACATCGGGAGCGGGAACGACCAGTCGTCGCCGGGGACCAATCAGCCCGGCGTGAACCAGCCCGGCAACAACCAGCCCGGCGCGGCACCCGGTGGCACGCCCTCGCAGCAGCCCCAGCCCGCTTCCAGCCAGCCGCGGGCGAACCCGCCCCGCTGAAGTTTCTTACCGCGATACTTTGTTCAAACAGGGGCTGTGCGCATACCGCATGGCCCTTGTTGCTTGTGGCCCGACGCCGATTCACTCCTCTCGGACAGGCCGCTATCCTTCCGCCCCAAACACCCCCCGCCC
>CAYMWG010000215.1:2972-5136 GCA_964393765.1 uncultured Phycisphaeraceae bacterium | reverse complement strand
GTCCCGGCGGACGCTCCGGCAGGGGTAGTGGCAGTGCGGAATCTGGCGCAGGCTTCCCAACAGGCAAGTGGGTCTTGGTGCAGGACTCCGATGGCGAGATCGATCCTTCCTCGCGCAACACGCCCATCCTCTTCGCAAGGCGCGACTCTGCCTACATCCGCATCGGCGCGCGCAACGTCCCCGCCCGTCAGGTGAAGATCGACGGCGCGTCCATCACGTTCAAGATCGACGGCCGACCCTTCGGCTCCGAGGGCGAACTCACAATCACCGCCAAGGTCGAGCCCGCGGCGAAGGACGCGCCGGCCGCCGACAAGCCCGACCGCCTCGTCGGCACATCCACCGAAGCGGGCAAGGAGCCGACGCCCTTTGTGATGAAGCGCGTTCCCGAGACTCCCGAGGCCGATGACATCGCCGCGATCCCCGACAGTCTGCCCCTGCCCTTTGGTCCGTACGGCTCGATTGGTATGCCGGCACAAGAGGGCCTGCTCCTCACCGGCGCGACGATCTGGACAGCCGCGGCTACCGGCCCGGGCCGGATCGACAACGGCGTCGTCTTCATCGGGGGCGGGAAAATCCGCTTTGTCGGCGCGAGGGCCGACTGGGACCGATCCGATGCGGGACGCGCCAAGGACCTGCGCACGCTCGATCTCACCGGCAAGCACATAACCCCCGGCCTTATCGACTGCCACTCGCACACCGGCATCAGCCGCGGCGTGAACGAGTCGGGCCAGGCCGTCACCGCCGAGGTCCGCATCCAGGATGTGACCGATCCTGACTCCATCAACTGGTACCGCGAACTGGCCGGCGGCCTCACCGCCGTCAACAACCTGCACGGCTCGGCCAACCCCATCGGCGGTCAGAGCCAGACCAACAAGATCCGCTGGGGGTGCGCCCACCCCGACGACATGCACATCGAGGGCGCAGCGCCGGGCATCAAGTTCGCCCTCGGCGAGAACGTCAAGCAGTCCAACTCCGGCGAGCGGTCCCGCTCGCGCTACCCGCAGACGCGCATGGGCGTCGAGACGCTCATCGCCGACCGCTTCACCGCCGCGCGCGAGTACGGCAAGGCCCGCACGGCCCAGGGAGAACTGGCACGGCGCGACCTCGAACTCGAAGCGCTGTCGGAGGTCATTGATGGCAAGCGGCTGGTCCACTGCCACAGTTACCGGCAGGACGAGATACTCATGCTCTGCCGCGTCGCCAAGGACTTTGGCTTCAAGATCGGCACCTTCCAGCACAGCCTCGAGGGCTACAAGGTCGCCGACGAGGTGCGCGACCAGGCCATCGGTGCATCCCTCTTCTCCGACTGGTGGGCCTACAAGGTCGAGGTGCAGGACGCCATCCCCTACGCCGGGCCGATCATGCACGATGTCGGCGTCGTCGTCTCGTACAACTCCGATTCTGATGAACTCGCCCGGCGCATGAATGTCGAGGCCGGCAAGGTCGTGAAGTATTCCCGCGGCACAATCCCGCCCGAAGAGGCCCTGAAGTTTGTCACGCTCAACCCCGCGCGCCAACTCAAGATCGACACGCACACCGGCTCCATCGAATCGGGCAAGGACGCGGACCTGGCCATCTGGTCCGGCCCGCCGCTGTCGAGCCTGTCGCGCTGCGAGGCGACGTATGTCGATGGGCGCTGCCTGTTCTCGCTCGAGCAGGACCAGCAACGCCGCGCGTGGATCGGCGAGGAACGTGCCCGCCTGATCCAGAAAATCCTGGCACAGGAGACCCGCGGGGGTGGTGGCGGCGGCGGAGGCGAATCCGCCGCGAGCGGCGGAGGCGGTCGTGGCGGCGGACCGGGCGAACTCGTTTACGATGCCGACGACCGGGCGTGGGACGAGGCCATCGATGAGGCCGCGGATGGCAACCGCTCGGGCGGACGCCGCTCGATCCTCGCGCACGCGCTCAACCAGTCGGACGCGATCCGGCGCGAGCGGTACCTCGACCTGCTCCGCCGCGGCATCGACCCACGATTCGCTCGCGCGGGCGACTGCGGCTGCGAAGAAGAGATGTACGAGTAGAGACACGGAAGCCGCCGCAGATAAACGCAGATGACGCAGATTCAAGCCACGGACTTTCACGAGTAAGCACAGATCAGAGTTCGGATTCGAGGGAGTTGATTCTTCGATCCGACTGCCAGTTTCAAGGCGACCACACCATGCAC
>CAYMWG010000215.1:0-2872 GCA_964393765.1 uncultured Phycisphaeraceae bacterium | reverse complement strand
CCCCCGCTCTCGCGCAGGACCTCGGCCACAAGGCCCCGGCGCAGGCCGAGCCGGTCGTCATCCAGAACGCCACCGTTCACACCGTCTCGGGCGCGACGCTGAGCAATGCCTGGGTCTACTTCACCGGCGGCAAGATCGAGGGCCTGGGCGACGGCCCCATGCCGCGCTTCGCCCAGAGTGTCCGCATGATCGACGGCGCGGGCAAGCACGTCTACCCCGGCCTGATCGCGCCGTACAGCCAGGTGGGCCTCACCGAGATTGCCGCTGTCCGCGCCACGCTCGACATGGGCGAGGTGGGCCAGGCCACGCCGGAAGTCCGCGCCGTCGTCGCCGTCAACCCCGACTCGACGCTCATCCCCGTCACCCGCGCCAACGGCGTGCTCCTCGCCGGCGTCTTCCCGCAGACCAACTTCGGCGGCCTGCTCAACTACTTCGACGGGCCCGGCGGCCTCATCCCCGGGCGGGCCGGCGTCGTTCGCCTCGACGGCTGGACGTGGGAGGACATGACGGTCGTGCCCGATATCGGCCTCGTCATCAACTGGCCCCTGTCGCGCCCGATCGTCGCCACTTGGATGGACCGGAGCGAGGATGACCAGCAGAAGGACATCGACCGCACCCACCGCATCCTCGACGAGATGATCACCGGCGCGAAGTCCTACGCCGCGACCCGCGCGGCGGACGCCTCGCTCCCGACCGATCTCCGCTTCGAGGCCATGCGGGCCCTGTTCGCGGCCGGCGCGGCCAAGCGCCCCATCCTGGCGATGTGCGGCGATGCCGACCAGATCCGCTCGGCCGTCTCCTTCTGCGCCAAGCACAGCCTGAAGTGCATCATTGTCGGCGGCGCGGAAGCCCCGCAGTGCGCCGAACTGCTCAAACGCCACAGCGTTCCGGTCATCGTCAGCAACGGCACGATGCGCTTCCCGCGTCGTGATGACAGCGCCTACGACGAGGCCTACACGCTGCCCGCGCGGCTTGAAGCGGCGGAAATCGACTGGTGCCTTGCCAGCGGCGAGGAAACCCCGCACGAGCGCAACCTGCCGTATTCCGCCGCGATGGCCGCCGCCCACGGCCTCGCACCCGACGCGGCGCTGCGGTCGATCACGCTCTCGGCGGCGAAGATCCTCGGTATCGCCGACCGCTATGGCTCGCTCGAAACGGGCAAGAGCGCGACGCTCTTCATCGCCGACGGTGACATCCTCGAAGTCTCGACCAACGTCGAGGCGTGCTTCATCGACGGGCGGGCCCTCGACATGGACGACAAGCACAAGGCGCTGGAACGCAAGTACCGCGAGAAGTACAGGCAGTCCGGCCAGATTCAGAAGAAGTGAGGGGGTGAGGGTTGAATGTGCAGTCCTCAAGCCTGCACAGCAGGCTAAAGAGGAATGCCCCCGACGCTCTCACACCCGCATCTCCGCGCCCAACTCGCTCCTGGCCTTCTCGACCACCGCCTTAACCTGCGGGTCAACCTCCTCGTGGCGGAGCGTGCGCTTCGCCTCGCGGAACCGCAGGCGCAGCGTGACCGACTTCTTTCCCGCGCCGACCTGCGTGCCGCGGAACGTGCCCACGAAACTGCTCGCCTCCAGCAGCGGCAGGCTCATGCCGCCGACCAGCCGCTCGATCTGCGCCCAGGGCGTCTGCTCCGGCACCACCAGCGACAGGTCGCGCTCGATCGCCGGGAACTCCGGCAGCGCGTGGACCAGCGCCCGCGGCGGGAAGAGCGCGACCAGTTCATCAAGCCCGACCTCCGCGATCGCCACCGGTCGCGCCAGGTCGTACACCTTCTGCACCGCGCTGCTCAGCAGCCCGATCACGCCCGCCCGCTTGCCGTTGATCGACACCGCCGCGCACGTTCCCGCCTCGTATGCCGGCATCGGGCTGTGCGCCATAGGCTCGAACTCCACCGTGGGGGGGCTCGCGTGAGCGCCACCCATCGCTTTGGCCGCACTCTCGATCACCCCGCGCACCAGCCGCACCGCGTTCTGCCTCTGCTCCGCTCCCTTCGCGCCCTGCGGGAAGCACGCGTCCGCCACCAGTGCCAGGTTCCGCCGCTCCACTTCCTTTCCCCCAGTCTGCGCGAACACCGCCGACAACTCGAACAGCCGCACGCCCCCATCGCCGTCCCCCTCGACACCCCCATCCTGGTTCCGCCGCCGGCACGCCAGCAGACTCGGCAGCGCGCTGGGGCGCAGCACCGGGTCGGCCTTCCGCCGCTCATCGCACACCCGCAGCGCCTCCATGCCATCGGGCAGGAACGGCGCGCTGTCCTTCTCCGGCACAAACGTGAACGTGATGGCCTCGTAGAAACCCAGCCCGCAGAGCACAGCGCACAACTCTCGCACCGCCCGCTCGCTGTTCTGTGGCGGCTTCACCCGCACCCCGACCTTCTCATGCACCGGCAGTTTGTCGAGGCCGCGGATGCGGGCGATCTCCTCGATCAGGTCGATCTCGCGGCTCACATCCGGCCGGTGCGCCGGGACGGTGCAGTCCAGCGCATCCTCGCCGGCCCCCTTCACCCCGATCTCCAGCGCGCCCAGCACACGCATGATCTCCGCCACCGGCACCTCATGCCCCAGTATCGCCTTCACGCGCGACGGACGCAGCCGCACATTCGTCAACGGTCGCGGCTCCACGCCCGCGCGGATCATCCCCCCCCCGCTCGGCGCGAGCGTCCCTCCGCCGAGTTTCACGATCAGCCCCGCCGCGCGCTGGGCCGCGCGCTCGATCGTGCCCGGATCGACCACCCTCTCGAAGCGGTACGACGCATCGGTGCGGATGTTGAACCTCCGCGCAGCCCGGCGAACCGTCACCGGTTCCCACGTCGCCGCCTCCAGCAGCACGTGCGTGCCGAGCACGTTGCTCTCCGTGAAGGCGA
>CAYMWG010000214.1:0-5158 GCA_964393765.1 uncultured Phycisphaeraceae bacterium | reverse complement strand
AACGCGGGGTTCACGAGGTTCATGGTTCATCATGTGTTTCTACCTTGATTCCCTTGTCGATCCGGCGCATCAGGCCCGCCAGTGTCTTGCCCGGAGCAACCTCATGCCACACCGCAGCAACCGACCCCGCTCCACAGAGACCCGCGAGCCAGCGGCAGTTCTGCTCCCAACGAACCGGCATGGTCAACTGCTCAACCAGACGCAGACGGATGGAGTCCTCAACTGTACGCCCACTCGCGCCCATAGTTTCGTGGCCGGCCCCGGTTACGTTGGATGCGACAGCGCACCGCGGTACACGCATGGTGGTCTTCTTCAGGGCCTCCGACAGCCGGTCCGCCGCGGGCCGCATCAGGGGCGAATGAAACGCCCCCGCCACCGGCAGCGCGGCCGCCCGGAGGCCCAGTTCCACGGCGACCGCTGCCGCGCGTCGACACGCCCCGATCGACCCGCTGATCACCACTTGCCCTGGTGCATTGAAGTTTGCGCACACCAGCACTTCGCCCTCGCGCGATCGATCGCAAACTTCCAGCGCCTGCGCCTCGGTCGCCCCGATGAGGGCAACCATGCCCGAGCCGGGCGAGCCGTCGGCGGCTTGGATCGCATCCGCGGCGTCCTGCATGGCCCGGCCGCGCAGCGTCACGAGTTCCAGGCCTTCCTCAAAGCCGAACGCGCCCGCCAGATGGAGCGCTGTGTACTCCCCAAGCGAGAGTCCGGCCGTCGCCACCACGCCCGCCTCTGATGCCGCGGCATCTGGCGCTGCCCCCCAATCGGCGAGCAGGCACTGCCAGCACGCCACCGAACACACATAAATTGCCGGTTGCGAAACGTCCGTCTGGTTGAGGCGTTCGGCCGGACCCTCCAAGCACAGTTGGCTGAGGGGCGCACCCAGGCGTGAGCCGAGTGCTCTGTCCGCGCGCTCAAAGAAGCGTCGGGCCACGTCCGAGGCGGCGTGCCACGCCCGCCCCATTCCGACCACCTGAGCCCCCTGGCCGGGGCAGAGCATCACGCGGGAAATCGTCATGCCCGCAGTCTAACCGCTCTTTGCTCATGGCGGCAGGCGTGACAAGCGACGGACTCAGCACCCGGCGTAGTACCGGTTCAGGAACTCGAACAGATCCAAAGAGTTGGTCTGCCCGTCGCCCGTCACATCACCCTGTCCCGCGAAGAACGAGGTCAGGTACGCGAACAGATCGGCTGAGGTCACCGCGCCGTCTCCGTTCCAGTCCGCGATGCACACCTGGTCGTTCCCGGCGATAGATTCGAGCGCGCGGGCGGCATTCACGCGCCCAAAGCCGTACCGCGGGTCCCAGCCCACCGGACCGCGATCATCGGCCGTGTCCCGGATGATCCGGCGAACCTCGAGCGCACTGAGCCACGGAGCCGTTTCCAGCAGCAACGCCGCGATCCCGGAAACAAAGGGAACGGCCATCGACGTGCCGGTCTCGTACGAATAACCGTTGGGATTCGCGGCGGAGTCCGTCGTGGTCATGATCCAGACCCCTGGCGCGCACACGTCCACCTCCGGGCCGGAGGTGCAGAACGGTCCGATCACGTCCTGATTGTTTGTCGCGGACACTGCGAGGACGCCCGGGAGCCGGGCCGGGAAGTACACCGGCACTCCCGGGGAGTTGCCCGCGGCGGCAACGATGACCGCACCCGCACCCGCGGCGTATTCGACCGCGGCCCTGAGATACTCCGTGCCGGCCGTGAACCCGAGGCTGACCGAGATAATCCGCGCGCCGTGATCGACCGCCCAGATAATCCCGCTCGCGCACATCGACTCGGAACTATTCCCCCACTGGTCGGCAACCCGCACGGGCATGATCCGGGCGTTCCAACTCACGCCGCTGATGCCGATTCCGTTGTTGGCCGCGGCCCCGGCGATGCCGGCGCATCTCGTGCCGTGCGGGATGATGCTGCTGTCGTCCGTGGCGGTCGCGTCAGGTCCGGAGAAGTTGCGTCCGGGCACAAGTTTGAGGATGAGGTCTGGGTGGCTCTGACTCACGCCGGTATCGACGATGGCGATGATCATCGGCGCAGCGCCCGAGAGTTCCCAGGCGTCGAGCGCTGAAATGTCGGCGCTGGTGATCCCCGGAAGCCCGGCGACCGGAGCGCCCGTGTTGTTCAGGCCGTACTGAAGCGAAAAGAGGGGATCATTGGGGATGGTCGTTCCGAGAACGGTTCCGGGTGAATCCGCCTCGACACTCTCGAAGATGTCGGGGTGAAGCAGCAACTGTGCGAGCAAAGTCTGAAGCGGGGTTGTTTCTCGAGCCTCGACCACGATGTACTTCGCCAGTTGGCCGGCTTCGGCCATCTCGCCGTCAATGTGCGGCCAATCCGTAGGCGAATCAACATCTATCGCCTGGACACCAACAAGCGTTGCCGTCAACGCATCACTCTGAATGCCAGGTACATCTGTTCGGATGGACTCGCCGCCAAGGCCAAGGGCCTTCACCGTGACACGCACGGTCTGCTCGTGACCTGCGCGGATCCGGCAGATGACCCGCACCGTTGCTTGTTGGGCGGCTTGTGGAGGGGCTGCGCCGAATGCAGATGCGACCACGGATGACACTGCCCCCACCAGGGCGATCTTTGTCGGAATCATGCCGACGAAGAAGGTTTGACAGCGCAAGAATGACCCTTCCGCAAACGAACCCCTACGAATACCTTATCGGTCGAGGAGTAGCGGTCATTGTACTCGAAAATGCAGCAAGCCGCCAAACAAAATCATTCAGGCTTCATTCAAGCTTCATTCGGCATTGTCCCAAACCGTAACCTAATCCCTCGAATTGGTCAGTAAAGGTTGATCGTTTACGTCTCGGGATGTAAAAAACGCGCGAATCGGGGAAAGATGAGCCATTCGTAACATGATTTTGGTTGACAAAGCCTCCTCCTTCTGGCAAACTCATGCCCAGAGAGATCGCTTCGCGCGGATGGTTCCGCAAAGAGTGAGTTGGTTTACAAACCTTGCCCCTGTGCCCGGCGGATACCCGCTGTTCATGCGGGCGAGATGCACGACTAAGAGGAGAGAGAGCATGCAAATTCGTTCCAAGAGCGTTCTGGCCGCCGCCACCCTTCTGTGCCTCGCGGCCGGGGCCTCGGCAAGCGTTTCGCAGTATTGCTTCACCGTCGTCGCCAGATCTGGCGCAGAGACGGCGACTTTCCAGGTTCTGTCCGAGGACATGTACACCACGGGAGTCGAAGGCGAGTACCTCTGGGAGTTGTCTTCACCCTATCAGTTGCGCAGCCAGAACGACGTGTTGCTCGGCACGCTGACTTCAGGCCGCGTGTCCTACATCGAGGACCCGGTGGTTTCGATCAACTTCGCCGTTACCGCGGGCAACGTCATGACGGCCTTTGATGTCTCGTCCGTTCAACTCGGCTTTGCCACCATCTCCAACGGGATCGCTGATGCCGTCGCCGGCATTTCCTCGGATGACCTGAGCGGCAACTTCGACGTCACCGTTGGGCCGTCGGGAACCTTCCCGGGCAACACGATCTACGCCGCCCGCTACAACAACACCGCGACGCTCGACGGTACCGATTTTGGGGGCGGGCTGCTCGTCGGGCCTTACAATCACCCGTTTGTGATCAGCGATTCGGGTAGCATTCCAAGCGCGATGATTCCCGGCAACGTCAACAACATCCAGGCTGGCTTCCGCTTCACCTTGAGCGAAGGCGATCAGGCATCTGGAACCAGCACTTTCACGATTGTTATTCCCGCCCCGGGCGCTGCCGGCCTTCTTGGCCTCGCGGGTCTTCTCGTCGCTCGCCGTCGTCGCTAAGCGATGATGGTGTGCTCTCTGTGGCTTGGCGCGCGTGCACGCGGTTCGAGCCGATCCGAGTCTCAAAGTTCGGTTTCGATCAGGTGATCAAGAGTTTCAGTCCTCGAATCCTAAAGGAATGGCCACATGCTTGATCTTTCATCCTCCTCACGCACCATTGTGGCCACAGCCTTCGCCACGTTCAGTCTCGCCGGTCTTGCCAACGCAGCCATCATCGGGGATGCGCTTGTCATCCGCGCCGAGTCGGGTACGAATGTCGATACATTCATCGTCCCTCAGGCTTCTCTTGCCGAGGGTCCGCCTGGAGTGTTCGTGTTTTCGGGAGTTCCTTTGCTCGACCCGGGCGACGGATCGAACGATACCGGCACGGTCTTTGCGAACCTGAACCTGACTTTTCGGCCCCAAACCGTGGGTCCGAACAACACGGTCGGACTCAACTATTCGTTGACCACCGGCCCTGGAACCACGGTTTTCACGTTTTCGACCGGCCAGTATGTGTTCGGCGGTCTGCCCGCTCAGTCAGGCTCGGGCAGCGCTTCAGTCAACGTCATCAACGCCAACGCTGATGCTGGTGTGACGTATGCGGGCCTTCAGGGCGGAGGCGGGTTCCTCATGCAGACTGATGGCGGCTTTGGGGCGGCCCCGACCTATACGCCGGCGGGACTGCTCTTTGACGTGTTCGGTCCGGCTGGTCTGACCAATCCGACCAATGCGAACGGTTTGGATTTCGCTTTCCCAACCTTTCTTGGCGGCCCGCGAACCTCGATGAGCACCCAGTGGCGATTCAGCCTCACGGGTGGTGACCAGGTCGCAGTGGTCAGCACATTCAATACGAACAGCGTCATCCCAGCGCCCGGCGCGGCAGCCCTGCTCGCCTTCGGCGGCATGGTTCTCTCCCGCCGCCGTCGCTGATTCTTCCTTCCGCGCCCTTGCGGAACCACGGTTTACGAAACCACGATCAGACCGGTCGCCTTCCCAGGCGGCCGGTTTGTTTTTTGGACCCGCTCTGACGTTCTTCATGTCCGGAACTTCTTTAGATTCCGGAGTCCGAGCGCATTCTCAGTGCCCGTACGCGCTCATCGGCGGGCAGGTGCAGACCAGGTTCCGGTCGCCGTAGGGGTTGTCCACCCGCGCCACGGGCGGCCAGAACTTCCGCTCCGCCAGCCACAGCGCGCCCTTGGGGTACGCGGCCTGCTCGCGAGGGTACGCGTGCGTCCACTCGTCGGTCACCACCGCGCGGATCGGATGCGGGGCGTGCCTGAGCGGGTTGTCTGTTCGGCTGCCACGCCCCTCCTCGATCTCCTTGATCTCCGCGCGGATCGCGATGAGCGCATCCACCAGCCGGTCGAGTTCGGCCTTGGGCTCGCTCTCGG
>CAYMWG010000213.1:0-5168 GCA_964393765.1 uncultured Phycisphaeraceae bacterium | reverse complement strand
ACGACATTCGTGGGCTGTCGATCCACTTCATGCTGGATATCGATGGCACGATCTACCAGACGCTGGACCTCAAGGAACGCGCCTGGCACGCGACGACGAGCAACGACCGATCCATCGGGATCGAGATCGCGAATATCGGGGCCTATGGCTCCTCCCTCGCAGGGGGAGGTGTCCCGGCGCGCCGGGACGCAGGGGGCTTCGTACTTTCTCCTTCTTCTACCGCTTCTTCTACTCCACCTCCTTCCATCCCTCCCATTCTCCAGCGCTGGTACACCAGCGATAACGGCGGTACGCGCATCACACTCCCCGACAGCATTGGCGATGGCGGCGTGCGCACGCCAGACTTTGTCGGACGCCCGGCGCGACAGGAGCCGATCATCGGCACGATCCAGGGCAACAGACTGGTCCAGTTCGACCTCACGCCGGAGCAGTACGACTCGCTGACCAGGCTCACCGCCGCGCTGTGCGCCGTGTTCCCCCAGATGCCCTGTGACTATCCGCGCGACTCTGCGGGAAACCTCATCACGGATGTTCTGCCCGACGAGCAACTCGGCGCGTACCGCGGCCTGCTGGGGCACTACCACATCCAGAAGGACAAGACCGACCCGGGACCGGCGTTCGATTGGGATAGGGTCGTAGCGGGGGCGAGGCGGCTGGGGAGAGCCGAAATGGCCAAATAACAAGTTTCCAAACTGCCAAATCCAGCGAGCGCATCTCGGCGGCTTTTTTTTGGCGCAGTGGTAGTTTGCCATGTGGCTATTTCGATATCGTCCGTCCGCATCGCACCATCGGCACGCTCGCCATCGTGTGCAGCCCTGGCGGCGCGGCCAGCAGCGAGTCGATCGCGTTGAGCGTGATCGCGCTCGTCGCCACATCGCCGTGCACGCCGCCCTCGATCCGCAGGTCGATCCGCGGTTCACCCTCGATCACCACGCGATCGTGCGGCTGCGCCTGACCGATCGCCGCCTGGAACTCCATGGTCACGACTTCCTCCCCGGCAGCGTTCCAGCCGTGCGCGGTCTGGCGAACGCCCGCAGCGCGCCCGCGAGGGATCGGCCCCATACCACACGACAGGTCGCGCTCGGCCTTCACGGCTTCGAGCGTTTCGTTCCACTTCACGACGCCCAGGCCGAGATAGTGCGAGATGAAGTGCAGCGACTCGCCGAGGCCCACATGGCGCAGCGAACCGTCCTTGACCCTCGCGGCGAACTGCGCATCGTCAAGCCCCGCGCCGATCTTCTTCTGAAAGGGAATGCGGCGCGTGGTCGCATCCTGGATGCGCCAGCATCTGACCGCGCGGACCGACTTGCACACGGCGGTCGCCGCGACGGGCAGTGCATCCATGATGAACCCCGGGTTCACGCCCGTGCCCAGCAGGCGTGCCCCGTGCTCAACGGCCTGCGCATGAAGTTCTTCCGCCAGCGCCTTGTGCCGCAGCCAGGGGAAGAGCAGCTCCTCGCAGGTGCTGACGATGCTCACATCGCGCGAGAGCAACTCGCGGAAGGTGGGTGCGCACGCCGCGAGGTCCGAGCAGGTGGTGACCACGGCGCAGTCGATCTCCCCCCAGTTCTGCACATCGTCGATCGACGATCGCACGGGGATGTTGATCCCGCTGTCGGGGACGATGGCCGAGAAGGCCTGTCCGGCGAGCACGGGGTTGGTGTCCACCGCCGCGACGATGCGGGCGACGCCGCGGCTCACGGCATCGGCCGCCACCAAGCGGCCCAGCGGCCCGAGGCCCACCAGCAGAATCCTGTTCATCGTTTGCTCCGTTGCCGCGTGGGGGGGGCTTGTGATCGGGGCAACTGTACCACCGCCCCGCACTGCGTCCCCGGCCCTGCCGCCCCTGGCATCGCTCCCGCGTTCCGCCGAGGATCGGATAAACTGCCCCGCCCGCAACGACCCCGATTCAGCAAGGACACTGCCATGCGCCCGCTCGCCGCCATTCTCCCCTTCATTGCGATTGTGCTCTCGGGCTGCTCCTCGGATGCCCAGAGCCGGGAGATTGTCATCGGCCTGGATCAATCGCTCTCACAGTCCGCTACGCTTCCCACCATCATGGTCGATGCAATCGGACTGACCGATGCAGAGCGGCGGGAATGGGACGCCATGCCGCTGTCCGCTTACTGGATGCCCGGCTCCGGTGCGAGGACCGCCGTCAAGGGCCGGACAGTCTCGGCGCGTTTTGGTCCGGAGCGCACTGAGCCGGTGCGAGTGAGCATTGACAACGAGGTCTGGACAGCGTGGCGCAAGGCAGGCGCGCGATGGCTGTATGTCGTCGCGAATCTGCCCGGTGGCGTTGCCGACCGGCCCGGTGCGGATGACCCGCGGCGTCTGGCCGTCTCGTTGATGAACCCGGAGTGGGCAGCCGATGCGCCGTTCACGATCGAAGTGCGTCGGGACGCGGTGGTCTTCACGACTCCCGCGTTGCCGGTCGCCCCGGCGCGCACCAGCCGCTAAGCATCCCCCACTCACCATCCCCCGGACGCGAGTTTGGTGTACGGAGACGCGATGCCCATCTATGGCGGGTACGAGACGGTGAGCGAACTCCACCGCGGCGCATTGGGCGCGGTGTGGTCGGCGCGCCGGGCAGGGTCAACCGATGAGCCGGCGTTCGCCGTGCGCACCTGCCGTCCGGATGCCGCACTCCTGGGTGAGGCTCGGGCCGCCGGCGCGCTGGAAGAGTTTGCGCTCCGCGCGCGGGCGCAGCAGCGCGCAGCGCAGGCCGCGCCGCTGGTGCTGTCGCGCTGGGCGCAGGTCTACGAGATCGGCTCGATCCCCGCCTCGGAGACGGAGCCCGCCGGGGCCTTCATGGTGACGGACCTGGCGACCCGCGGCACGGTCGAGCGGCTCGCATCATCGCAGGCGCAGATCGACTCGCGTACGCTCGGGATCATCGTCGAGGGCGTGATCGCTGGGCTCTCGCAGATGGCCGCACAGATCGGGGGGGGCGGGGGCAGGTCGCACGGGAAACTGGAGCCGTGCAATGTGCTGTTGCTCGGAGGCACGCCGGGTGAGCCGCTCGCCGCTTCTCGCGCCGGCGGGCAGGCCGGGCAACCCGGGACCATCCGCACGGGTGGTGGCCGCATCACGCGCATTGCCCTCGCGGACCCCGCGCCGGGCGCGCCGACCGACAAGGCCGAGGGCGCGGCTGCCGACCTGCACGCCCTTGGCAAGATCATCCATCTCCTGGTCCTCCACCAGCCCTTCCGTGGGCAACTCCCCCTCGACCCGGGACCGGAGTGGGACAGGCTCGGAAAGGCGGGGCTTGCCTGGCGGGAGTTCACCCAGCGCTTGCTCGACCGCTCGGCCTCACCGCCTGCATTCGATGGTCTTGCCACCGAGGTGGCGGCGATGCGCCGCATCCGGCGTTCCCGCACGCCGCTGCTGGTGGGATTCGCGGCGCTGGCGCTGTTGGCCGGCGGCATCAGTGTCTATTTCATCGCCGAGCGTGCGAGGGCGCGACAGGCCGCGCCTCTCCCTGAGACGCTCTGGAACCCGCAGGCCGCGGCCCGCTGGTCGGCGCTCACCGATGCCTACCGCACCTGGTACGGCTCGCTGCTCACACGCCTTGAACAGCGCCCGCCCACGGCCAGCACTCAGCACCGCACGCGGCGCGCGTGGTACAAGTCCATCGACCCCGAGCTCGCGGCGCTCTTGGCTGACCACGCGCTGGTGCCGGGCAAGGGGACGGACCCGTGGACGCTCGCCGGAGTCGACTCGGGCGCGGACCTGACCACGCTCTCGGCCAACCCGACGCCAAGGGCGCGGGCGGACACCAGCGTCGAACGTACGCGAGCATCGCTGCAGTCCATCGAGCGGCTCCGCACGGAGTTGCCCGTGAAGTGGCCCGCGCTGGCGAGGTTCCGCGAGTTGGCAGGCGAATGGGAGGCTCGCGGCTGGGAACGCCAGGCCAAGTTTGTCCTGCGCATCGCCGATTCGGCAGCTCCAGCGCCCGGGTCCGATGCGACCGCAGCGGACCTCACGGCGGGCTTCGACGAACTGCTGCGCACGCGCGTGGTCATCGAGCGCGTGGAAACGCGGTGGGACGCGCTCCAGAAAACGGCGGCCGACATCGGCGCGTTCGACGATTCCATCCTCAGGGCAGCGCCCGGAGCGATGAGCGCGATGGTCGTCCCGCCGACAGACCCCGCTGTGGCCGAAGCGCCCGCGACACGGGAAGATGTCACGACCTTGGAGCGCAACCTCGATGTCGCGGCGGAGTTGGCCACCCGCCTGAGCATGTTCCTGCAAGCGGAGTGGTCGGGCATCGACGCTGACTCGTTCCGCAGCAGCGAGCGTTACGCCCAACTCGCCGCCGCGCCGCCGACGGGTGAGACGCTTGAGGGCTGGCTGTTCGAGGTGCGTGGGCACGCCCGGCTCGATCCGGCTCTCGACCCGCGCGCGGGCTGGGATGAGCGTGCGCTGCTCGCGCCCGTCGAGGCCGCCGTCGCCGACCTTGCCCGCGCGCCGCTGAGTCTTCCCGTCGATCCCGAGACCGCTGCGCGGATCGAAGCCCTCCGCACCGTCGCGGCGGACGTCGCGCCCGCCAAACTTCCCTGGAACCGGCGCAACCGGGACCGGGTGGAGGCGGATGCTGTCCGCGTCCGGCGCGATGCTGCAACCTTGCAGGCGGAACTCGAAGGGCGCATCGCGACACGAAGACAGGAACTCGCGACTACCGCGGAGCAGGTGCGAGAGCAACTCCGCGCCCGCGCCACGATCGCTCCCGATTCCTCGTCGCTCAATGAAGCCTGGGTTGCCGGGCGGGACCGCCTGCTGGCCATCCACACCGGCATCGACTTTGAGGCCCTCAAGAGCGCAGCGAGAGAGTTTGAGGGAGAACTCACTTGGGCGGGGCGAGCGTTCGGCTCCGGCGCACCCGGGGACGACATCGATGGACGGGTCCGGCGCGCGGCGGGCGTGAAGGCCGCGCCGTGGGCAGCGAGGGTCGGACAACTTGCGGGCGAACTCCGCGAATCGAGTTTGGGCGCAGCGCTGCGGCAGGCAGGCAAGCCGGAAGAACAGACGTTCCGCGCTGCGCTGGAACCATCGGTTCGCGCCCACCGGGCGAGTCTCGACGAGTTGGCATCGCTGGTGACCGCGCTCGAGGCCGTGCAGACCCGTCTTGATGCCGCCGACCCGCTCAGCGACGACCCGGGCAGTGC
>CAYMWG010000212.1:0-5179 GCA_964393765.1 uncultured Phycisphaeraceae bacterium | reverse complement strand
AAGTCCACCAAGGGTGTCCGGCTCGCGCAGGCGCTTCTGGAAACACGCGAGACGGGGGCGCTCATCGCCCTTCGGCGATCGGGTTTCCGGCAACTCGGCGACCTCGCGTATATGCGTCGTCAGCCCGGGCCCCTCACACGCGAGGTGCTTGGACGCGCAGCCAGCCCGGAACTTCCCGCGCCGTTCCGGATGGCCTCCGTCGCCGACCTCACGATGTCGGGCCGCACAAGCACGGCGATCGACGCGATGCTCCTGGAGGCTCTGGAAGCATCCTACATCGATACCAAGGACTGCCCCGAACTCTGCGGTCTGCGCGATGCGAGCGATGTCCTGGAGTCGCACAAGGCCGTAGGGCGCTACGACCCCGCGTTCTGGTGGCTGCTGCTCGATAGCGACCGTCCCGTCGGCTGCTCGCTCTTTTCAGTCTCGCCCGAGCACGACTCCCTCGAACTCGTGTACCTGGGCCTGGCCCCCGCAGCGCGGGGCAAGCGCATCGGCGCAGCGCTCCTGCTGGCATCGCTGCGGCAACTGGGCGATCGGATTCTGATGACCGGAGGTGTGACCTGCGCTGTCGACACGCGCAACACCGCCGCGCTGCGGCTGTACCAGCGGGCCTCGTTCCGCCGGTTCGGGGTGCGCATCCCGATGGTCCGGCCCCTGGCGACAACGTGATCATAGTGACACGGGAATTCCAGCAGCAAATCGACATTTCCACAACGTTCTCCACGCGTTGCTCGAGGCGGTATGCGAAGACGTGGAGAAACTTTTTTCATCGCGCAAGTCCCGTCTTTTCCAGCACTGCGGCCCGAGTGCGCGGTTGCTCGGGCTTCCGACGCCTTGAGCACCGCGCTCGCTTCCGATACGCTGTGCCTGTCGGCCAGGGATTCGGCCGCACGTTCCTCGTCACGATGATGACCCGATGAGTGTCCGCTGGCGCAACGGCAATGGTGCCGAGCACTGGCCCCCGGCTATCGCCGCATTCTGATGCGGCGGCTGGGCACTTACCGGGTCTTCGCTTCCTTTGGCGATCGGCCGGAGCGCCGGTCGCGCTGGCGGCATCATCGTGCCCTGGTCCGCGTAGGAAGGACTCCGCTTACAACTCGGCCACGTTCGCCGTGGTTCATCGGAGCCCTCACACGCGCGGAGATGCGCTGTGCCCGGGCCTAAGCACAAAAAGGTGGTGTGGCCTGTGGAGACACGTCACGCTTCAGCAGTGATTCAGAGCGAGAGACTTGAAGGGGCGGTGGGCGAGAGCGGAGGAACGGGATGCGACGGAACTGAACACGGAAACTCTCGCACGCACGACTGGCACGGCCCACTCGGCGCGGGCTCGGCGCGCTCCGCCACGTTGGCGGACAATCGCCACGCGACGGCTTCGGTCGAACCCTCTCCTACCCCCGGCCGATTGCTGACCGAGCGGCTCACGCGGATCATCGGCCAGGTCAGTTTTGATCGCCACTTCCGCGGGCGGGTGGAGATCCGTCTCAAAGACGGGGGAGTTGAGGTGTACGCCCCCAGCCGGGCCGCGGCGGATGTTCTGCGCCGGCGATTCGGTGTGGCGCTGCGGCAGGCAGGCGCGGACGATCTGGGTGCGCTGGGACGCGCCCCCGAGGTGGTCTTCATCACGCCGCCCGAGGCCGCCGCGCCGGACGCGACCGCGCAACCCGAAGGCCCCGCGCAGCATGTTCCATCTCGGTCCGTTGCGACCGCCGCGGAACACTTGCGCCCGCACCCGCATCGCAGTCCGGCTTCATCGACGCGCTACCGGCTCGAGGATTACATCGTCGGCGAGTCCAATCAGGTCGCCTACAACGCCGCAGCGCAACTCGCCAGCGGCGATGACGCGGGTGCCGCGCGGACGCTCTTCATTCACGGCCCTTGCGGCCTGGGCAAGACGCACCTTCTCCAAGGGGCCGCGCAGCGCTTCCGCGAGCGTCTGCCCGGCGCGGTTGTGCGCGTGACGAGCGGCGAGTCGTTCATGAACGACTTCGTAGCGTCCATCCGCGCCGCGGGTGCGGAAGGGTCGGCGGGCCAGGGCGGCGTCGCCAAGTTCCGGCGCGCCTACCGGCGGGCCGACCTCCTGTGCATCGATGATGTCCACTTCCTCGCGTCCAAGCAGGCGACCCAGGACGAACTCCTGCACACCTTCGACGAGATCGAGCGCGGCGGCGCGCGGGTGCTGCTCGTGAGCGACCTGCACCCCCGCGCGCTGCGGAAGTTCAGCCCCGCGCTCGTCTCGCGCTTCATGTCGGGCATGGTCGCGAGCATCGCGCCTCCCGAGAACGCGCTCCGCGAGCGCATCACGCGGGCCTTTGCCATCCGCCGCGGCCTCTCGCTCGATGAATCCGGCATCCGCGCTGTCGCCACCCGCGCCGCGTGGACACCTGGTGCGACCACCGGGCCATCCATCCGCGACATCGAGGGGATGCTGACCAAGATCGATGCGCTCCGGCGCGTGGCCCCGGAATATCTCGGCCCCGCGGGCACAATCGGCGCGGGCGCGATCGAGCGGGCGCTTGGCGGACCGGCCGGTGGATCGGCCGGAACAATCTCTAATCAGTCGTCCGGCGGCGGCGCGCTGGTGCATGTCCAGCGACCGGCTCGCCCCGTACGCGTGCATGTCATCATCGCGCAGACCTGCGCTGCGCTCGCGGTTGAGGTGGGCGAACTGTCCGGTAAGACGCGCCACAAGCGCGTGGTCCTCGCCCGCGCCCTCGTCACCTATATCTCCCGGGCGCTCACCACGCAGAGTTTCCCCGACATCGCGCGGGCCCTGGGCCGCCCCAGCCACTCGACCGTTATCACCGCGTACCAACGCTTCTGCAGGCAACTCGCCGTCGATGAGGCCGTGACGCTCGAGCACGCCTCCGAGCCGACGACGATGACCGTGCTCACGCGCCAGTTGATCGAGGCGGTGGTACACGCATCGGCCAAGGGATGAAGCAAATGCGGAATGCGGAGTGCGGAGTGCGGAGTGCGGAGTGCGGAGTGCGGAATGGGCCGGTTACCAACTCTCTAGCGTTGCAAGTTGGTAATCTGATCTGCATGAGCCACCAAGACCTCAAGGACCGCACGAAAGCCTTCGCGCTCCGGGTGATTCGCCAAACGGACGCGATCCCGAAGAATCGCTCAGGTGACATAATCGGCCGCCAACTACTCCGATCCGCGACCTCGGTCGGTGCGAACTATCGGTCTGCTTGTCGAGCACGTTCCCGCGCGGATCTTCTGAGCAAGATGGGCATCGTAGAGGAAGAAGCGGACGAGAGCGGGTACTGGTTGGATCTGCTCGAAGCAGCGGGTTTGATCAAACCGAACCGAATTGCCGATCTGAAGACCGAGTGCAACGAACTCACAGCGATTATCGTTGCATCGATCCGCACGGCTCGGAAGTCACAGGCCGCTGAACCGAAGCGAACACGCTGACGAACACTCCGCATTCCGCACTCCGCACTCCGAAATCCAACATGCACGAAATCCCCCTCTCCCGCCCCGACATCTCCCCCGCCGACATCGACATCGTCGCCCAGACGCTGCGGTCCGGACGCCTCGCCCTGGGCCCGATGGCCGAGCGGTTCGAGCAGGCCGTGGCGGGCGCTGCCGGGCGGGCCCACGGCGTCTGCGTCTCCAGCGGCACCGCCGGCCTGCACCTGGCGATGCTCGCGCTGGGCATCGGCCCCGGCGATGAGGTCATCACCACGCCCTTCTCGTTCGTGGCCTCGGCCAACTGCATCCTCTATGTCGGCGCCAAGCCCGTGTTTGTCGACATCGACCCGCAGACGCTCAACATGGACCCGGCGCGGCTCGAAGCGGCGATCACGCCGCGGACCAGGGCGATCGTCGCCGTCGAGACCTTCGGCAACCCGGCCCACATGGACGCCTACGAGTCGATCGCCAAGCGCCACGAGATCCCGCTCATCGAGGACTGCTGCGAGGCGTTGGGGGTCCGGCTCGGCTTGCGCGCTGCGGGCAGTTTCGGGCGCATCGGCGTGTTCGCGTTCTATCCGAACAAGCAGATCACCACCGGCGAGGGCGGGTGCATCGTCACCGATGACCGGCGGCTGGCGAACCTGTGCCGCTCGATGCGCAACCAGGGGCGCGCGATTGTCGATCCGCAGGACACCCGCCCGGACCTGTCGCACGCGTCGGCGGGGGCGATCGGCGGCGGCGGCGGGTCCGTGGGTTCGTGGCTGAGCCACGAGCGGTTGGGATTCAACTTCCGCTTGTCGGAGATCAATGCGGCCCTCGGAGTGGCGCAGATGCGCCGGCTTGATGAGATCATCCACAAGCGCCAGCACGTCGCGAAGATGTACTTCGACCGCCTGTCGGGCCACCATGATCTCGTGCTGCCGACCCTGCTCGCAGGGACCGAGATGTCGTGGTTCGTGTTCGTGGTGCGCCTGGGCGGCTCGGGGACGTGGGGCCGCGACGAGCGCGACCGGATCATCGCGGGCCTGCGCCGGCATGAGATCGGCGCATCGGACTATTTCCCGTGCATCCACACGCAGCCGTTCTACGAGGCGCTCGCGCGCGAGGGCAAGGTCCGAGGGCGCGCGGGCGACTTCCCCATCGCCGAGAGCGTCAGCCAGCGGACCATCGCGCTGCCGTTCTACAACGACCTGACGGAGCGTGACATCGAGATCGTCTGCGACACGCTGGAGTTGATGATGACGCGCGAGAGCCTCGGGCGCTAAGCGTGCCACGGAACGCCTGGTAGGTATTCCTTTGTCAAAGGGCTGTGCCACCGGCGACCTGTTTGTCAGAGCCCAGAGCGCAAGCGACGGGTTGTGCCGGGTGCGATCCATGCACCCGACAAGACGCGTGTGCAAGAGAGAACCTTCCTTCGTTCGACACAGGCCGCGCAAATGCGTCGCTCGCGCTCCGGGCTCTGGAGAGCAGTGGTGATCAACATCTTCACCAGCCGCACTGTGCCTTGAACATGGTTGAACGTCCGGGTTTGCGCGAACGTCCGCCCGCGGCACTCACCGCCGCCTGCGGCGAAGCCCGAGCAGACCAGCCATGCCCAGCAGCGCCGCACCCGACGGCCCGGGCACCTGCACGACGGAAATGTCATCAATGTGGAACTCGCCGGGGAAATTCATCTGCCCGAACTCGAGGAGCGAGCCGGTGATGTTGGCGTGGAGTGGGACGGTGAACTGGGTCCATGTTCCGCCCGGGAGCG
>CAYMWG010000211.1:0-5187 GCA_964393765.1 uncultured Phycisphaeraceae bacterium | reverse complement strand
GGTCGTAGGCTTCCATTCGAATTCGGATGCGACCGCCGCTCATCGTGTCTTTCCGCGATTGCTCAAGGGCCAACCGGTATATGGACGCACGCCCCGCGCAAAGTGGGGCGAGCCGGAAAGATACGGGCCTCGACGCGAATGTCAACGTGGGGGTGCGCGGGATACGAAGATTTTGCGTACATCCAGTATTTGCGCTTTCGTACAGTCCATACTTCAATGGAGGCAATCACCCTGCCCCGGTCTGCCCAAGCCAGTTGAATCGCATCCGCTCACCAGCCCGCACTTCGCCGCCCGATTGAGAAAACCATGACCCACTCCTCGATGGCATATTTGGCACTCGGCACGCATGTTCGGCTCATGGCAGGTATCATCGCGCTGCTGGCCTCACCAGTGCCCGGCCTCGCCCAGTCACAAGCGCTTCAGCAGTCGCCCCGCGGCCAAGTGGTCGAGTTGACGGAACAGCCGTTCTTCATGGACGGAATTGGCCTATCCGTCAAGTTTCCCCTCGGCAGCATCGCGCAAGCCACCAGAATCGGGGAACGACGAACGGTTCAGGTTGTACCCGAAACTTCGGAGTGGATCATCAACATCCAGACTCCTCAGATGTCAAACGCAGCGACCACCATCAAGGAGGCCGCGGACCAGACACTCGCGCTGACACAGGGTGCCTATGGGGTCACCGACCCGGACCAGAAACTTATCCTGGAAACCAAGGCAAAGGTGCTTGGGCGGACATCGAACCTGATTGTGACGGGCGGCGCGGTGTGCGAGCGGCTTTATGTCTCGGTGCCACGCCCCGACGGGACGAGTTTGGTCAAGGGCTACTCGATCTTCAAGCCGTCAGCGAACCAGTTCGTGGTGTTCGAGTTGATCACCGCGGAAGATAAGTTTGATGCCGTGCGGCCGCTCTACGAGGCGAGCGTTGCCACAGCCACGTTCCTCGATTCCGAAACCCTCAACACATCGCGCGGCTCGCTCGTCAAGTCGGGTGCGGCCTTCTTTGCCGGTCTTGGCCCCGATGAATTTGCCAAGGTTCTAACGGGCGAGAAGGAGATTGTGCATCGGCTTTATCAGCCCGCCCGCACCGGCAGCGGCGGCGATTCCACGGAACTCGGGTTCCGCACCATGCGCTTCTGGAAGGGGCCGCGATCCGAACTCGGCGGCTACTCCGGCCGGCGGAGCGGGCAGGAAGAGGGCCATCTGGCACGCATCCAGGCACGCCTGCTCAGGGGCGACAACGTGATCGATACGCAGGGCGTCTACTTCATGACGCTGGATCGCTCGGAGGAGGCGTGGATGCTCACGACCGTGGTCTGGGGGGCGAAGGGAGAGCGCCTCGCGATGGCGACTGAAACGGGCGCTCGAACCGGCACCGACCTCAACGTCTCGGTCAGCGACAGCGGCAAGACCGCCGAGGAGGTCCGGCCGTATGTTCCGGAGGAGGGGTACATCAGCCAGTTGGAACTGTTCATGCTGCACCGGCTGATGGTGTCGAGGAGCATGCAGGCCGAACTCGGCACTTACACCTACCAGAGCCAATCCAAGACGGTGTCCTTGCGGCGGGACCTGATGAGCCGGTCGAAAGGCTCTTCGGCTAAAGCCGCGTGGGATATCAAGACCTGGTACCGCGATGATGCCGCGCCCGTGACGTTCGTCTATGACGCGGATGGCGGCCTGGTCCGCAGCAGTCTTGAGGACGGGAGCATCTGGGAAGCGGCAGACCGGGAAGCGCTTCTGGCCTCCTGGCGACGCAAGGGCCTTCCCACCGGGGCGATCGGCACCAACCGTTGATTCGCGAGTCCGGGCAGGACCAAACGCACAAATCTGAAACTCACAGGCCACGACCGTGGTATCGTGGCATTCCGCCCGTTCGGACGGACAGGTTGCAATGCCCTGACTTCGGAGGCCTCATTCATGTCATCTCGTTTGCCTTCCGTTTTCCCCTTCTGCCCGTTGCACTCGCTCGCGGCAGGGGCCGCGTGCGTGACCCTGCTCACCGCCGCCGGCTGTCAGTCGGGCGCGGGAGGTTCAGGCTCCGGCGATGCGAGCGCGGTGCGCTCCACACGCTACGCCATCATCGACGGGGAGCGGGCCGATGTGCCCGCGATCCGGATGGGCGATGAGGCGACGATCGCCCGCATCATCGATGAGGGCGTGAATCGCAACCACGTCATGGCGCACCTCACGCACCTGTCGCAGCAGATCGGGGCTCGACTGACCGGCTCGAGCAACGCCGAGACGGCCAACCGCTGGGCGGCGGAGCAGTTCCGCAGTTGGGGCATGGCGAACGTGGAACTCGACCAGTGGGGCGAGATCGCGACGCGGTTTGATCGCGGGCCGTCAACAGGCGTGGTGATGCTTGCGCGTCCCAAGGCACCCGAGCGGGGCGATCGAGCCGGGGCCGAAGCCGCCGAGAAGCCCGCGGCCGTCGAGGGCGAGACTGCCCCTCAAAGCGAGCCTGAGATCGAGTACCGCAAGGTGCGCGACCTGGCGTTCACCACGCTCGCGTGGGTTGGTGGAACGGAGGGTCCGGTCCGCGGCCACGTCGTGCGGATGCCCGAAACCCCCGAGGAGTTCGACAGCGCCAAGGACCGCCTGAAGGGCGCGTGGGTCCTGCGCAAGGTGGTGCTCACGCCCGGACGCACGGACATGCGCGGCACGGGCTTCTCCATGAGCGACCGGGTGCTCGCGTTGCACGCCGAACGCAACGATATCCCGACGGACACCAACCTCGTCCGGCGCGAGGAGGACATCGAACGATTCGATGCCCTCCGGGAAGAACTCAGGCCGTATCTTGATGCCGGGATTCTCGGGTTTGTCTCATCCTCGCGCGACGACCGCGTCTGGACGACCAGCGTGCGGAAGTGGCGAGAAACGAAGGCCGACGACGCCCCACGCGAGCACGAGGTCAGCATCACGCTCCCCGACTATGACTATGTGAACTCGCGCCTTGCCGATGGCGACGACGTGTTCCTGGAGTTCGACCTCAACCACACGTTGACCCCCGGGCCCATCCCGGTGTACAACACCATCGCCGAGATCCCCGGCACCGACAAGGCTGATGAGGTCGTGATCGTCTCGGGCCACCTCGATTCCTGGAATGGCCCTGGCTCCCAAGGCGCGACGGACAACGGCACCGGCTCAGCCGTGACGCTGGAGGCCGCTCGCATCCTGATGGCGGCGGGCGCCAAGCCGCGCCGCACCATCCGCTTCATTCTTTGGACCGGCGAGGAGCAGGGCCTGCTCGGGTCGGCCGACTACGTCGATCGCAACGCCGCGATCCTGCCCAAGATTTCCGCGGTGTTCGTCGATGACGGCGGCACCAACTACGAGGGCGGACTGGGCTGCACCGACGAGATGGCCCCGATGCTCGCCGCGGCGACCGCGCCCGTCAACGGGCTCTTCTTCGATTCGGTCGATGGCAAGCCCCTGAACGTGAACATCCGGCCCGGCGGCGAGGACTTCCAGCAGAGCGGCGGCTCGGACCACGCCAGTTTCATCCGCAAGGGCGTGCCGGGGTTCTTCTGGGACGAGATCGGCCGGGCCGAGTACGGGCGCGGCTGGCACACGCAGTTCGACAAGATCGACCTGGCGATCCCCGAGTACCTGAAGCAGTCGGCCACCTGCGCGGCGATCACCGCGTACAACCTCGCGTGCGCGGACGAGATGCTGCCGCGATGGGAGATGAAGGAGCCGAGCGAGGGCGAGCGCCCGAACCGCCGGCGCGAGGGTGCTGATTCCGCGGGGGGCGCGGGACGCGGCGAGCCGTTGCGCCGCGCTGCGCCGCAGAACTGAAGCGTCAGAGCCGGAGCGCCCCCCGAACGACGGGTTGCGCCGAACGCGTGACACTTGCGGCCGCGTTCTCAAGCGTCAGAGCCTGGACCGCCCCCCCCGGAGCGATAGGTTGCGCCGAACGCATGACACTCTGCGCTCATGCCCGAGTGGCGACCACCGTTCCTTTGCTAACCGATGTGCCGCACTCCGGGCACTTCTCCATACCGCTCACCGGATAAGCACACTTCGCACACAGGCCGCGGCGGACGCGGTGCTGCCGCCGCCAGTGCCGCGCCGAGATGATCGGAAAGATAACCATCGCGTACACGGCGGTGTTGCCCAGGAACCCCGGCCAGATCGGGGCGGTGGGGAGCACGCCGCGCTCGAGTTCCTGCCCGAAGCGTGTACACAGAACCGGTATGAATATCCCACGCTCAAATGTGGGTAATGACTTCGACCCGTGGGGTGCGCCGTATGCGGCGCGGAGCGCGGGCCACGGCCATCCGCTCACGACTTCTGTAAGGAACTCCCATGCATCGGGAGGCGGCACATCGCCGCGGGCTGCGCGGGCGGCATCGATGCGAGCGGGCCTCGACCAGGTGGGCACGCCGGGGCGAAGGCCGATCTGGACGCCGTGGCCCCGGGCCTGGGCATCAAGGAAAGCCACGTCCGTGACGAGCATGCTGCCGACTGATCGCACCGCGGGTCCATGCCAAATCCAAGCGCACCAAGCCGGCGGGTTGCGGGCGGAGACCAACGTCGCGCTGCATGTGAGCTTGATCGGCAGCAGCACGCACACCCACGCGACCACAATCGTGATCGCGGCACCGCCAAGGAGTGCAACCAACAGGCGCATCGCCATACGAGACGGTGTCAGAGTACCCAGCATCATGGTCAAACGCGCTCGCACGTTCTCGCCCGCACTCTCACCCAAACAAGTGATAGACTCCGCTCATGGCCGTTGAACGACTGGTCTCTCCGGTTGCCGAACCCCTCGCCGAGGAGCGGAACTGGTCGCTGCGCCCCAAGCGGATGTCCGAGTACATCGGCCAGACGGACCTGATCGAGCGTCTGGATATCGCGATCCGGGCGGTCAAGGCGCGGCAGGAACCGATGGAGCATGTGCTGCTGCACGGGCCGCCGGGGCTGGGCAAGACCACCCTCGCGCACGTCATCGCCGAGGAGATGGGGAGCAAGGTCCACATCACCAGCGGCCCCGCGCTCACCCGCCCGACCGACCTGGTGGGAGCGCTCACGCGCGTTGCGCACGGTGACGTGGTGTTCATCGACGAGATCCACCGGCTGCCCATCGCCGTCGAGGAGTTCATCTATCCGGCGATGGAGGACTTCCGCATCGATGTGCGGATGGAGTCGGGCCTGAACGCGCAGACGGTGCAACTGAATGTCAAGCCG
>CAYMWG010000210.1:0-5208 GCA_964393765.1 uncultured Phycisphaeraceae bacterium | reverse complement strand
AAGTGGGGGGGCGGGTGGACATCCGCGCGTGGTTCCCGCACCCGGATCGGCCCCTGGAGATCGAGATCGGCTCGGGCAAGGGGACGTTCCTGCTCCAGCAGGGCGCGCTGCAGCCGGACGTGAACTTTCTGGGGATCGAGTATGCACGGGAGTTCTATCTCTACGGCGCGGATCGCATCCGGCGGCGGATGGAGGCGTCGGGTGAACTGAGCAATGTCCGAATGCTCAACACCGATGCGTCGGAGTTGGTGCGCTGGCGCGTGCCCGACGCGGTGGCGACAGTGATCCACCTGTACTTTCCCGACCCCTGGCCCAAGGCCCGCCACCACAAGCGGCGCATGGTGCAGGACGCGTTTCTGCTCCAGGCGCGCCGGGTGCTTGTCCCGGGCGGCGAGTTGCGGATCGTGACCGACCACGCAGACTACTGGGCGTGGATGGAGGAGCACTTTGACCGCTGGGCCTTCACGCCTGGTGGTCCGGCACTCCGTGCCGGGGCGGAGTCGCCCGGCGGTTTCACGCGCTTCCCCTTCGATCGCGCCGAATCCGCCGGCGAGGGCGAGGTGGTAGGCACGAACTTTGAGCGGAAGTACCGGCGCGAGGGGCGACCGTTCTTTGGCGCGATCCTGAAGCGGACACTCTGATTCAGCAGCCTCCGAACCAGCGTGCCAGGAAACCGAAGATGTCCGGCACCGCGATGACGCCGTTCTGGTCGACATCCGCCGCGGGGAGTTGCGAGAACCACGCGCTCAGGAACGCGAAGATGTCCGGCACGCCCACGCCACCCATGAGGTCGAAGTTGGCGATGCAGCCCGTGGTGGAGTTGCGGAAGACCGCAAGATTGTCGTCCACGACCGGAGGGACGGAAGCGACGGTAACCACCGCAATATCCCGCCGGCCATCCCCCGACAGGTCCGCGATGGTGATCGACCTCACTCGATCGGGGATCGTGAGATTGGGACCAAAGGAGAATGTGCCCGCGCCGTTGTTCACCAGGATTACCACGCTGCCAACGCCCGTGCCCACGGGGTCGATGCAGACCGCGAGGTCGGCGCGGTTGTCCCCCGTCAGGTCGCCCGAGGCGATGGACTTGACGGCGCTACCGAGGGTAAGGGTCTGGGTGGCGGTGAACGTTCCATTGCCGTTGCCGCGAAGAATGCGCACGGAGTTGTCCCCCGCGCACAGCACGGCCATGTCCGTGTGAGCGTTGGCGGCGGGGTCGAAGTGGTCGAGCACGACACCGATGGGGTTGGCTGCCACCACGACATCGGGGGGCGCGACCTCGCCCACATCAATCGGGCATTCGTTGGTAAACGAGTAGCCGCGCCAGCAGATGTCCGAGCACATCACGAAGCCGTCGAAGAGCATGATCTTGACGATGTTGGAGCCGCTGACGCAGACTGCGAGGTCATCATCAAGTGGCCCGGAATCAAGTTTGCCGCGGGCCATCGGGCCGGCGCCCGTCCCGAGCTCGAGTGTTGGTCCCTGCTGGAAACCCTCGTAGGTGCCGTCGCCATCGCCCACGCGGGCTTGGATGCCCCCAACGGCGGTCATGCCCGAGCCGATCACCGCGTTCGCGAAACCGTCGATAGAAAAGCCGGTCGAGAACATCGCCGCCTGGCCTACGGGCTGGCCATCGAGCGAGGCGTTCAGGCTCCACAGTGAGGGGTTGCCCGTCCCGTCGCTCTCGTAAGCCTGCAGCGGCCCGGTGCCATCGGCGATGACGAGGTCGATCGCACCAAGGAAGTTCACCTGCATCGCGTTGACATGAACCGGGTGTCCGCTGCCGACGATGTTCCGTGCCCCGCCGAACATGAGCAGCCCGCCCGCGGTCTGCGGGAAGATGGCAAACTGGCCCGCGAAGTTGCACGCCATCGCGACGTCCAGCCGCCCATCGCCGGTGAAGTCACCCGTGGTCAGATGGACCGGCTCATCCGGAGTGGGGTAGTTGTTTGCTGCCAGAAAAGTCTGACCGCGTGCCTCACCGGCGGAAGCGATGAGCATCGCGGCCATGCTTGTTGCAATGAGAGAAACGTCAAAGGCACGCATGGAAGAACTCCTTACAAACAAATAGTCCGCGGCTGACCAGCATGCAGGCACTCGCGTGCGGCCACAAGGGCCGTCCGGCCAAATCCTGCCCTGTCTTTGAGGAAATGCGCAATCCGACCCTGGAAAGACACGCAATTAGTCCAACTCCGCGGCCTTTTCCGGCTGACCGAGGGTGGTATAAAGGTTCCGGAGCGATCCCCTGACAAGGGCGGTCCGCGGGTTGTCGCCCCCGAGTCCGCCGGAAACCAGCCCGTGCGCTTCGAGCAGCGCGGCCTGGGACTCGGACAAACGGTTCAGGGCGCGGAGCGTTTCCCCGCGGCCAGCGAGTGCCACCCCCACGGTCCAGTCGGCCTTGCCATCGGCTTTGGTCCGCAGCGCCACCGCCTCCTCCATGATCGGGAGAGCCTCCGCCGCGCGCCCGAGTTGCAGATTCGCCGCGCCCAGAGCGAGGAGTGTCTGAGCAGTCATTGATCGGCTCTCGCCGCTCAGCGACCGACGCTGCAAGTCCAGCGCGAGTTGAAACTGCTTTTCCGCGTCCGCGGCGTTGCCCGCCGCGAGCAGGCAATCGCCCCAGATGCGCCGCGTGTGCGCCTCGCTGGCCGGCGCAATGGGGCCGCCGACGCGTTTGTCGGTCTCGATCGCGCGTGCAAAGAGCAGGTCCGCCTCCGCCGCCCGGGCGGGTTGGGCGCGGTAGAGCAATCGCGCACGGTTGCGGAGCGAGATCACCGGGGCGCGCTCAAGGCCGCCGAGGTTGATGCTCTCGGCGCGGGCGGTTGGGTCTTTGCCCTCGCCCTGGACTGGCGCATCGGCAGGCGCATCCTCGAACAGGCCGTTGAGGTCCATCGCGGCGAGGCGCGCCATCGGTGCCTGGTCGGTCTGGTGGAGTTTGGCATAGAGATCGCGAGCGGCTCGGTAGTCCGCCGCGGCGACGTCCGGCTTTCCCAGCGCCAGATTCAGGTACCCGCGCGTGAGGCGGCTGAAGGCCGCGCCGGTGGAGTTCGCGCCGCTGACCCGCTCGCGCATCGCGCTCGCGTCCTGGATGAGCGTCTGCGCTTCGTCCAGATATCCCTCATCAACAAGGAGCCGGCCGAGCAGGTCCTTGGAGATGGCAAGGTCGAGAGAGTCCTTGCCGTCCTTGGTCGCGGCGGCGACGCTCGCGCGGTAGCACCGCTCGGCGCTGTCGTAGTCGCCCAGGTTGTGGCAGAGCGCGCCCAGCGCGTTGTTGATCGCCACCACTCTCGCGCTGTCGCCGGCGCCCAGCCCGTCCGTGATCGTCCGCGCCTCGTAGAGCGCTGCGGCGGTCTGGTCGTACAGCCCGAGTTCCTTCTTCGCCGTCGCCAGCATCATCAGCAGTTCGGCGAGCAGCGCCTTGTCTTCGGGCCGGTGCTTGCGAGCAAGTTCCAGGGCGCGCCCGGCGTGGTCCGCCGCGGCCTCGTAGAGATTGAGCGTCCTGAAGACCTTGGCGTATGTGCGGTTGAGCGAGAGTTGCGTGAGGGGCTGATCGGCGAAGCCCGTGGCGATGAAGGGCGCACCCTGCTTCAGGACGTGTGCGACCGTGACGTTGGGGCCACGCTCCATGGGGCTGGGACTCTGGAGCGTGTCAACCAGAAAACTGTTGACGGCCTCGGCCTCCCGGGCACGAGACTTGGCCTCCGCCTCGGCGTTGACCGCCGCGACGCGGGCGGTGCGTTCCGCGTTTGCCGCAGCGCGTGCCCGCACAAACCCGATGGTCGTGCCGACCGCCCCGAGGAGCAGCGCGCCCGCAACAGCGCCCGCGGCGAGCACGGCACCGCGGTGGCGCCGGACGAACTTGCGAGCGCGGTACGCGCCGGATTCCGGCCCGGCGCTCAGCGGGCGGTGGTGGATGTAGTTGGCGACATCCCCCGCGAGTTCCAGCGCGGTCTGGTAGCGGTCCACCCGGTCCTTGCGCATCGCCTTGAGCGGGATCCACTCCAGTTCGCTGCGGAGTTCCGCGGCGAGTTCCTCGGGCCGCACGCGCCGGGCAAGGGCCGCGCGCGTCCCCTCCTCGCTCATGGAACTCAGGCGGGTGCTGGGGTGGGGCGGGTCGGACTCGCGGATGATCTTCTGGATCGCGGCGTAGCCCGCAGCGCGAAGCGTCTTGGGGTCAAACGGGAGGGCACCGGTGAGCAACTCGTACAGCACCACGCCCAGGGCGTAGATATCGGTGCGCGTGTCGATGTCGTTCTCGGCCATCTCCGCCTGCTCGGGGGACATGTACTCGGGCGTGCCGATGATCTGGCCGTGCTGGGTGAAGACCGTCTTCTCGGTCAGGCGGCCGGCGATCGCCTTGGCGACGCCGAAGTCGATGACCACGGGGCGGGGAGCGCCGCTCTCGGCGATGGCGACGAGGATGTTGGAGGGCTTGAGGTCGCGGTGGATGATGCCCTTGGAGTGCGCGTGCTGCACCGCCTCGCACACCCGCGCGAACAACTCGAGCCGTTCCTTGACGGTGAGGCGCTGGCGGTCGCAGTAGTCGGTGATCGGCGCGCCCTTGACGTGCTCCATCACGAAGAAGGGACGGCCCATCGGCGTCGCGCCGGCGTCGAGCACCCGGGCGATACACGGGTGGTCCATCAGCGCCAGGGCCTGGCGCTCCTGCTCGAAGCGGGCGATGACCGCCTTGGAGTCCATGCCCGGCTTGATGATCTTGAGCGCGACGCGCTGCACTATCGGGTCGCGCCGCTCGGCGAGCCAGACGGTGCCGAAGCCGCCCTCGCCAAGCACCTGCAGCAGGTGATACGGGCCGATGCTGTCGCCGGCCTGCTCGCCGGGCGCGGGTGCGCCTGCCCGGCCACCACTCTCCTCGCGCGAGGACGATGGCCCAAGATCGCCTGTGCCGAGTTGGGAGGGGTCCGTGGGCACGAGGCAGGAGTGTATGGCGGAGTCAGGCTCCTCCCGTGCCAGTCCCTCTCCCGCCCGGGCGAGGAACCTCATGCCCGCCCCTACCGTTGCCCATGACACTCGCCACCGTTGCCGCTGTACTGATCGCCGCGGGACTCTCGTTGACGGCAGCGCAACCCGCGTTCGTAGCCGTCGCACCGCCAGAGACCGAGGTTGATCGCGAACGGCTGTTCGCAACCGTCCGTTCGCTGCCCACCAAGCGCGCGGCGTGGGGAGATGCCGAGCACAAGGCCGGCCTCC
>CAYMWG010000209.1:0-5214 GCA_964393765.1 uncultured Phycisphaeraceae bacterium | reverse complement strand
GTCCAATGCTTCGGGAGGAGGAGTGGGCGGCATGTCATCGCTGGTCTCCAGCGGCCTCTTCAAGCAGGTCATGCTGGGCGGGCTCGCGCTGCTGTCGATCGGCATGATGTTCATGCTCGTGCGCAAGGCGGGGCGGTCTGCGCCTCTGCCCACGGCTGAGGAACTGGTCGGCATCCCGCCGGCCATCGAGCCCGACAGCGACCTCGTAGGCGAGGCCGATGAAGGCGAGACGGCGATGCTGGGCATCGAAATCGACAGCGAGCAGTTGAAGCGGCAGAAGATGCTCGAAGAGGTGGCCCAACTTGTGAAATCCAATCCGCAAACGGCGGTCGGCGTGTTCAACCGCTGGCTCGCACCGGAGCACTGACCCCATGGCGCGCAAGCCCGGAGAGAAGTTGCCGCACGATCCCGCGGAGATCAGCGGCCTGACAAAGGCGGCGGTGCTGCTCATGACGCTCGAGCCGCCGGTGGCGAGCAACATGCTCAAGCAACTCCCGCCCGAGACGATCGAGGAGGTCACGCGCGAACTCGCGAGCCTCGGGCGCGTGCCCCAGGAGTTGAGCACCGCGGTGGTCGAGGAGTTCTACAACCTCACGATTGCCAATCAGTATGTGAACGAGGGCGGGCTGGAGTACGCCAAGGCGCTGCTAAAGGAGTGCCTCGACAAGGGCACGGCAGATCGCGTGCTGCACCAGATCCAGACACAGGTGCAGAAGACACCGTTCGCGTTCCTCCAGAAGGCCGAGAGCGAGAATCTGCTGACGTTCATCCAGGATGAGCACCCGCAGACCATCGCGCTGATCGTGTGCCACCTGGCCCACCATAAGGCGGCGGAAATCCTCGCGGGCCTGCCCATGCAGAAGCAGATCGAGGTGATCAAGCGGATCGCCAACATGGAGCAGACCAACCCGGAGGTCATCAAGGAGGTCGAGAAGGGACTGGAGAGCCGCCTGGCGAACATGCTGATGCAGAGCATGGAGAAGGCCGGCGGCATCAACACGGTTGCGGAGATCCTGAACCTTGCCGACCGGGCGACCGAAAAAGCGGTGATGGAGGGGCTGGAGGCCGAAGACCCCGAACTCGTCGAGGAAATCCGTCGGCTGATGTTTGTCTTCGAGGACATCCTCAAGGTGGACGACAAGGGCATCCAGCAGATTCTCAAGGAAGTGGACAACGAGGAGTTGGGCCTCGCGCTCAAGACGGCCTCGACGGAACTGCAGAACAAGATCTTCAAGAACATGTCCGAGCGGGCCGCGACGCTCATCAAGGAGGACATGCAGTACATGGGCCCCGTGCGCGTCACCGATGTCGAGCAGTCCCAGCAGCGCGTCGTGGACATCGTCCGGCGGCTGGAGGACGCGGGCGAGATCATCATCTCCGGTCGCGGCGGGGAGAGTGACTTGATCGTTTGATGTCGGATGTGGGATGCGGAAAGTGTCCTGAGTCCTGATGTCATCAGTCCTGCGATCCCCACGATTCAACCTGCCCGGACACAGGACCAAAGGACTCAGGACTTCTTACTTCCGACATCCCACCGCCGACCTCCCCATGGCCCTCATCAAGCACGCCAACACGCACGAACTGACCCGCGACGCGATCGTGCTTGATCTGGGCGATCTCTCGCGCCAGGGTCAGGCGCTCATCGAGAGTGCGCGGGCGCGGGCCGACCAGATTCTGGCCGAGGCGCGGGACGAGCGAGATCGCATTGTCGCCGGCAGCGCTGAGAAGGGACTTGCACAGGGCTTGGCCAAAGGGGAAGCGGAAGGCCTGAAAAAGGGTCAGGAAGATGGGCACGCGGCCGCGGCTGCGGAGCGAAAGACGCAGATCGACCAACTCGAATCAGCATGGCGGGGTGCGCTCGAGCACTTCGGCGTGCAGCGGGACGCGATGCTCAGCAGCGCTCATGTCGACGTGCTCCGGCTGGCAACGTTGATCGCGACCAAGGTCGTCAAGCGCGTGGTCGCCATCGAGCCGCGCGTGGTCGAGGATCAGATGCGAGCGGTGCTGGCAACGGTCACGCGCCCGACCGAACTGATGATCCGCGTGAGCCCCGCGGACCTGGTCACAGCGCAGGAGGCACTGCCGGGTCTTCTGACGGCGTTTCAGTCGGTACACGGCGCGAGCATCGAGCCGGATGCCGCGCTCGGGCAAGGCTCGTGCATCGCGACCACCCGTGGTGGTGTTTCCGAGTCCCTGGGCGGCGGCGAGATCGACGCGTCGATCGACGGGCAACTTTATAGGATTGTCGAGGCTCTGCTGCCCGGACACCGCCCGCCGCCTGAAGGTTCCGTTGTTCAGGCGGTGGGCGGATGATCACGCTCGAACCCGCCATCCAGACCCTGCGCAGTCTCGAAGCGATCGAGTTTGTCGGGCGCGTGGATGCGCTGCGCGGGCTGACGGTGCTCGTGCGCGACCTGCCGATCCCGGTCGGCGCGCTGGTCCGCATCGTCGGTGGCCCGCACACTGACGGCGAATCGCTCGGCGAGGTGGTCGGCTTCGACGGGGCGCGGACGATCGTCATGATGCTCAACTCGGCCGCTGGGCTGAGGGCCGGGGACCGGGTCATCGGCCTGCACGCCCAGCAGACCGTGGGCGTGGGAGGCGCGCTGCTCGGCAGGGTCATCGACGGCCTGGCGCGCCCGATCGACGGACTCGGGCCGGTGCGCGGCCTTGCACCCCGGCCGCTCGACCCCGAGCCGCTCTCGCCGCTCGCGAGGGCATCTGTCTCTGAGCCGCTCACGACCGGCGTTCGCGCGATCGACCTCTTCACCACTCTCGGGCGCGGCCAGCGCATGGGCGTTTTCGCCGGGCCGGGCGTGGGCAAGTCCACGCTGCTGGGGTGCATCGCGCGGAACTGCGGATCGGATGTCGCCGTGATCGGCCTGATCGGCGAGCGCGGGCGGGAGGTGCGCGACTTCATCGAGCACAACCTCGGGCCGGAGGGGATGCGTAAGAGCGTGGTCGTGTGTGCGACAAGCGACGAATCGCCGATGCTGCGCGTGCGGGCGGCGCTCGTGGCCTGCACCGTCGCCGAGCACTTCCGCGATCAAGGCGCGAGCGTCATGCTCGTCATGGATTCCCTGACGCGGTTCGCGCACGCCAAGCGACAGATCGGGCTCTCGGTCGGCGAGCCGCCGGCGACGCGCGGCTACACGCCCAGCGTGTTCGCATCCATGGCGCGCCTGCTGGAGCGGGCGGGCGCCCTTGAAGGCGGGCAGGGTTCCGTGCGCGGAGGCTCCATCACTGGCATGTACTCGATCCTCGTCGAGGGCGACGACATGACCGAGCCGGTCGCCGATGCCGCGCGAGGCATTCTCGACGGGCACATCATGCTCAGCCGCGGCCTGGCTCAGCGGGCGCACTACCCGGCGATCGATGTGCTGGACTCGGTCTCGCGCGTCGCCGACGATGTGTGCGAGGATGCGCACATCGCAGCGCGGCGACAGGTGGTCAGGCTCATGGCCGAGTATAAGAAGGTCGAGGACCTCGTTCAGATCGGCGCGTACGCCAAGGGGTCCAGTCCCGTCGCCGATGTGGCCATCAGGTACCAGGACGCGATACGGTCGATCCTGGTGCAGAGCCCGCGCGAGTCCGACCCGTTCGATCAGTCGCGATCAAGGCTCATTAAGTTGGCGGTCGAGGCAGGGGCCGAGTTGCAGCGGGCATCGTCCCGCAGGGTGTGAGCGCAGGCATGGGCAGGAGATTCGAGTTCACCTTGGAGGTCGTGCTGGAGCACCGCCGGCGTGTGGAAGAAGAGCGCCTGCGCGCGGTCGCGACGATCGAGGCCGAGCGCGTGCGGCTGGAGGATCGCATCCGGGCGATCAACGCCCGGCTTGTGCTGTCCCGGGCGGACCTGCGGCAACGGCTGATGCCCGGGAGCGCGGGCGGTCGGGAGGGTGGTGGGGGCAGCGGGGGGATCGGCGCGGTCCGGCTGGACTCGATGAGCGCGCTGAGCATGACCGTCGAAGCGCAGCAGGTGGCGATCGAGTTGGCGGGCGTGATGCGTAGACTCGGGCACGCGCGGGCATCGCTCCTCGAGGCGGTCACCGCTCGAAAGGGCGTAGCAAGGCTCCGTGAGCGGCGGTTCGAGGAGTGGAGCACGGAAAACTCGCGCCGCGAGGGCGCGGAACTCGATGAGTTGGCCACGATGGGCGCAATGCGAAGCGCTGCGACAGAGAGGAGCACGTTATGAAGAGTCTCTGGATGATTGTGAGCACGATCGCACTGGCCAACCTTCTGGCCCTTGCTGGGTTTGTCGGCTGGCTGGGCGTGACCGGACGGCTCGAAGGGGACCGGGTCGAGCGGCTCCGCCAGATGTTTGCCCGGCCGGTCGACGCGGAAGCAGCCGAGGTACTGGCGCTGATCGTGGCCGATGCCGCTGCCAAGGAGCACGCGCGCCAAGACGAAAAACTTGCGGTACCGCCTATACCGGCCGCGGACCGTTTGGCAAGGGACCAGGCGGAGTCCGAGTTGGCCACGCAGCAGATGCTGCGCAGGCAGCGCGAGATCGACGACCTTGGATCGCAACTCCTGCGCCGGCAAGATGAACTTGACATTCGAGAGAAGGCGCTGCAGACGCGGATCGCCGCGTTCGATGCGCAGAAGCAGAAGTACCTGGAGATCGAAGGCGCAGCGCAGTTCCAATCGGCCTTGGCGACGCTGGAAGGGCTGAAGGCAAAGGAGGCGAAGGCAACCCTGGAGGCGATGATGTCGCAGGGTCTGAACGACGAGGTCATCGCCTACCTCGCCAAGATGGAAGAGCGGAAGCGGGCCGGGATCGTTTCGGAGTTTGCCAAGGAGCAACCCTCGGTGGCAGCGGGCTTGCTGGAGCGTCTACGGACACGGGGCGTTTCGACGGCGGCGTCCGCCGCGGAATCGCCGCGCGCAAAGGACTCGGCCACGAATGCAAACGGGAGTTCTCCAGCCTCTTGAAGTCGGCGGTCCAGCGCTGCTGAGCACTGGCGCAGACCACGCGCGGCGGGAAGAGTTGCGGGACTTTGCGAAGGTGCTGGCGGACGGCGCGGCCAGGGCGGAATCGGCATTGGCCGAAGAGCACGATGATAAATCCCGAAACAACGAGGACGACCGGGTGCCGCCCGCTCATCAACCGCTGACGATTCACACACTGAACGACCAACTGCTGCGTGCGGATCCGCGCTCGAGTGTCCGGGGTCCGGCGGCACAGACGAACGCTGCGCAGCCCGCCGCGGACCC
>CAYMWG010000208.1:0-5216 GCA_964393765.1 uncultured Phycisphaeraceae bacterium | reverse complement strand
CTGGTGGCCTCATCGAGGATCAGGATCGCCGGCTCGCGCAGGATGGCGCGCGCGATCGCGATCCGCTGGCGCTGCCCGCCCGACAGCCCCGCGCCCTGCTCGCCGATCTCAAACTCGTAGCCGCCCGGCTTGGCGAGGATGAACTCTTCCGCGCGGGCCATCCGCGCTGCGTTTCGCACGCGCTCCATCTCCGCGGCGGCATCACCCAGGCCCGAAGCACCGTACGCGATGTTGTCCGCGATCGTGCCGCGGAACAGCACCGTGTCCTGCGTGACCACGCCGATCTGCCGGCGCAGCGAGCGGATGTTGAAGTCCCGGACATCGCGCCCGTCGATCCGCACCTTTCCCGTGTCGGGGTCGAAGAGTCGGGGGATCAGCGAAAGGAGTGTCGTTTTGCCGCAGCCGTTGGGACCGACGAAGGCGTAGGTCGCGCCGTGCGGGATGCTCAGGCTCACAGCCCGCAACGCCGGAGCGTTCGCGCCGGGATACCCGAAGACAACCTCCTCGAAGGCGATCGACTCGCGGACCGGCGGCACTTTCGGGAGCGCGCGGTCGTGCCCCGGCTCCGAGGGCAGGGCCATCAACTCCTGCAGTCGCGAGGCCGCGCCCGAGGCCTGCTGGATGTCGTTGAGCAGTCCGGTCAGCGGCTTGAGGCTCGCCCCCGCGATGCCCAGCGACCCGAGCACCATGATGAACGACTTGGGGTCCAGATGATGGTCGAGGATCGTCTTGATCGCGACCACCGCCATCGTGCCCAGGATGAACAGCGTCAGAGTTTCGATGAGCGGGCTGGCCACGGCCCGCGCTGTCCGCACCTTGAACTCCTGCGACACCACCTTCTTGTTGATCCGGTGGAACCGTCCGGCTTCCGATCGCTCGCTGGCGTGGACCTTCACGACGCGCAGCCCACCCATCGCCTCGCCCGCGGCGCGGTACAGACCCGCCTGGCCCTCGAGCGCGGAGCGAGAGGCCCGCCGGATCCGCTTGCCCAGTTTGCGGATCACGATCCCCAATGCCGGAGCGATGAGCAGCGCAGCCCCGGCGAGCCGCCAGTCGAGGATGAACGCCACGCCCATCGCCACCAGGCCCTTGGTGGTCTGCGCGACCGCGCGAGAGAGCAATGCGTTGAAGCCAGCGCCCAGCGTCGCCGTGTCGTAAACGATCCGGCTCACAAGGTCGCTTGGTCCCCTGCCCAGGACGGTCTTGAGCGGGAGGTGGATGACGCGGTGGAAGGCCTCGCGACGCACGTTGGCCACGGTGCGAGAGACCACCGTGAGCGCCAGATAGGCGTGTGCGAAGTTGCACGCAGCGCCCAGCACCGTCAGCAGGCCCAACGCGACCATGATCCACAGGACCGCGTCAAAGGGCTTGGTCGGGAGCGTTTCAATCACTCCGGGCGGCACCTTTGGCGCCCAGCGGGGCAGTTGCCGGTTGAGGTCCCGGGCGATCTCGGGCAGTGTCCTTGCGGCGCGGCGCATGACGAACGGCTGGTCGGGGAGCGCTGCGATCACGTCTTCGGGAATCTGGTTCGAGCCGTTGGGGACCTGAGCGTTCAGATCGCGGGCCACCTGCGGAAGCGTCAGGGTTGTCTGCTCCGCCGCGCCAAGGACGGTATCCAGCACCGGCTTGATGGCCAGAAGCCCAGCACCCAATCCGCCGGCCGAGAGGAGCGCAAAGACCATGGCCGCGGCCACCAGCCATCGGTACCGAAGCATCCGCCTTGCAAACATCCAGAAGGGCTGCATCGTGGTTGGGGGAACAGGTGGAGGAGTATGGAGGCCCGGCCTCGCGGGTTCCAGCCTATCCGGCCTGAGGGTCTATCGTCGGAGCGTGCAGCCCCACCCCTCCACCGACACGCCGCGGGTCGTGTTCATCATTCCGTGTTTCAACCACGGCATGTTCGTCGAGGAGGCTGTCCGCTCGGCCCTGGGGCAGGAAAGTGCGGACATCCGGGTGGTCGTCGTGGACGATGGCTCCGATGACGGCACCACTCCCGGGGCGTGTGATCGGTGCCGCGTTGTCAACGACCCTGCGGGAATCTGCCGCGTCCACGTCCTCCACCAACCCAACTCCGGGCTGCCCACGGCCCGTAACGCCGGCGTCCAAGCGGCACGAACGTTTGCGCCCGACCACGATTTGCTGGCGTTCCTGGATGCAGACGATTACGTCGAACCCTCGTTTGTGCGCAAGTTGTGCGCTCGCCTGCTCGCCTCGGACCCCGCGCACACCAGCCATGCCTATTGCCAGGAGCGTCTGGTGGGCCTGGGATCGGGCACATGGAACGTACCGGAATGGGACCCGCTCTTGCTCGCTGTCACCAATCTGCACGCCGTGACATGCATCGTGCGGCGTGACAAGTTTCAGGAGGTCGGCGGCTTCGACGAGACGATGCGCCGGGGCTACGAGGACTGGGACCTGTGGCTCCGCTTTGCCGAGCGCGGGCTGCGGGGCGTGCGGGTGCGTGAGCCGTTGTTCGTCTGGCGTCGCCACAGCGCGGCGAGCATGATCAGCGAGGCCGTGGCCCGGCACGATGAGTTGTACAGCGCGCTCATCGCCCGGCACCGACCGTTCTTCGACGCGCACGCGCTGGACGTCATCCGTCTGGCCAACGGCCTTCTGCGCTCCGGCGATGCGCACTGGGTGGATGAAGACCGCCGGTCGATCATGCTCGCGCAGATGCGCGAACACATACGCGACGTGCATAGCGAGTGTTTCACTCTGCGGGAGCAGTCCTCGCGCGACCGGGAGGCCCGTGGCGAGGCCGAGCGGGCGCTGGCCGATCAGGTCACGAGGGGAGACGCGGCGCTGGACCGGTTGCGGGCGGAGCACGAGGCAAAGCCGGTGATCCGCCTGTCGCGCAGACTTCACCTGGCCATCGATGCGCTTCCCGCTCCGCTCGCTTCCGCCGCGCGTGCAGTTGTCCGCGCTGCTATCAGGCGCACGCCCAGAGCGCAGGGGCCAGTGCCTGTGCCGTTGTCCGCGCCCGATCAGCCCATCAGCCCGATCAGCCCGGCGAGCCGTCGAGTTCGGTGAGCAGCAGCACGGTGCCGCGCTGCGAGCCGAGCGTGTAGAAGCCGCCCGACGGGTCGGGGTTTCCAAAGCCAAGGCCGTTGTCAATGTGCCGCATCATCGCGACGATCGGGATGTCCGCGACAACCTCGATCGAGTAGAACTGCCGACCGGCGGTGGCCTGCGCGAGCACCAGGGCGTTCTGGTCCAGGTCGAGGTCGAGGCGAGCGCCGCCCGCCACCACGAAGTCGAGATCCAGGACAAAGCCATCGGTGTAATAGAGCCGGAACGTGACCGCCGCGTCCGCCGCGGGCACGCCGAAGGCGCTGAAGTTCGGATTGAACACGCTCAGGCGCTCGAAGAGGTCGTTGCCGGCGCGGGCGGTGTCGGTGAAGCCCTCGGCGAAGTCGTTATTGGTCGCGGCGGTGTGCGCAAACGGCGTGGCGAGCGAATCACCGAACTCCGTATGCGAGACCGACGCGTACAGGTTCGCGGCCCCGGAGGTGTAGCGGATTGAGTAACTCCGGCCGTCGAGCGTCGGGATGCTCGAGGTGTCGAAGGTCGCGCGGTCCCGGGCGCTGAGGATCAGCGAGGCCGGCGAGATCTGGAACTCCGGCGAGCCATCGTCGAAGGTGAACGTGAGCGTGATGATCGCGCCGGTGTTGCCGGGGTTCACGAAACTGATGCGCTCCGAGACGCCATCGGCCATCGTGCCCAGCGGCAGGATGCCGCGGGGCAGGCCATCGCCCGTAACGCCCAGAGCGGTGGAGCCGGCCTTGTCGCCGGAGTTGTCGAAGTGCGTGACGGCGGCGACGATGGGCTCATCGCTGGTGATAATGACCGACATCGCGCCATCGGGGAGCGCGGGAATCTCGGAGATCGACAGCCCGCCCCGGCGGAAGGCTTCGGCGGTGCGGGTGATGACCACCGGCGCGCCCGTCTCGAAGAAGAACTGGATCGAGACGGTGGTGTCGGTGTCGCTGGTGTTCTGCCAAAGAACGAAGTCGAAGATGTCCGTGCCCTTCTGGACATCGGGCAGCACCCATCGAGTCCCCGCGGAAGCAGCGAAAGTCTCGCCCGTCGCCGTGCCGAAGTCGTAGTGGCTCAGATTCACGGAAAGGGGGCCCGTGGACCATACCTCGATCGCGTAGGGCACATCGCGGTCGACGAGGTCGCCATCCGAATCGGCCGAACGCGACACGGTGAAGCCGCGTCGGGAGTTGGCGGGGATCGACGCGGTCTTGACAACAATGTCGCGGAACCAGAACGCCGGGTCCGAATCACTCCCGCTCGGGGTTCGGGGCGGCTGGGTCTGGCGAGTCTCCGCGCGGACGATCGCCTGATAGAAGACCGTTGTGCCGCCCGGGTTGCCCATCGGAACGAACTCGGTCACCGAATCGCTGGCGAAGCCCTCGGGGAAGTAGTACCGGTGGGTATAGAACGCCGCAACATTCGCGGGCTTGATGACCTCGACATCGGTGATGACCAGGAGTTCGTCTTCCTGGATGCCGTCGGCGTTGTCGAACCCTGGGTTCACGGGCAGCTCGTTGTACGGGCCCGCCCCGGCCGGCGTCTGCAGCATCATGTCGTTGATGAGTTCAAGCACGTCCCACGACGGCCCGGTGGTGCCGCCGACGATCTTCCCGAACACGGTGAAGCCCTGGTCCACAGTGTCGAGGAACGTGTTGTTCGCGAGGTTGAAGAAGAACTGACTCGTCGCCGAGTTCACCTGCCCGCCTACGCGGGCCATGGAGATCGTGCCTTCAAGGTTCGACTGGTTGAACTCATTCTGAACCGGTGGCTGCGTCGGGATCTCGGCAAAGCCGGTGCCCGAGGGCGCGATCCGCGACAGACCCCCCTGCACGACAAAGTCGTTGTCCAGCCTGTGGAAGAACGTGCGGTCATAGTCCCCCCGGCGGACATAGGACAGGAAGTTCGCCACGGTGATCGGGGCGGCGTTGTCGAAGAGCTCGATGTCAATATCGCCCATCGTCGTCTCGAACCGGACCACCGTGTTGTTCACGTTCTGCAGGTCGGTGATCAAGGGCAAGGGGGCCGAGTCGAGCAGCCGTCTCGCCTCCAGGGCCTCGAGCGAATGCATCTGCGGGGCCTGGCGGACGTTTTTCGTCTTGCGCATCGAACGACTCTCCTGCTCAGTGGCGTGTATCAACCCATCCCGGAGTGCTCCACCCCGAGTCATCCGGCCC
>CAYMWG010000207.1:0-5218 GCA_964393765.1 uncultured Phycisphaeraceae bacterium | reverse complement strand
AACCTGCTGGGCAAGCGCGTGGACTACTCCGCGCGTTCGGTGATCGTCGTCGGCCCGGAACTCAAACTCTGGCAGTGCGGCCTCCCCAAGAAGATCGCGCTGGAACTCTACCAGCCCTTCATCATCCGCAAACTCAAGGAGCACGGGCTGGCCGACACGATCAAGTCCGCCAAGCGCATGCTCGAGCGGCGCGATGCGGAGGTGTGGGACATCCTCGAGGAGGTCATCTACCAGCACCCCGTGCTGCTCAACCGCGCCCCCACGCTCCACCGCATGGGCATCCAGGCGTTCGAGCCCGTGCTCGTCGAGGGCAACGCCATCCGTCTGCACCCGCTCGTCTGCACCGGCTTCAACGCCGACTTCGACGGCGACCAGATGGCCGTGCATCTTCCCCTTTCGGTCGAGGCCCAGACCGAGGCGCACGTGCTGATGATGAGCGTCCACAACATCTTCGGCCCCGCCAACGGCAAGCCGATGATCTCGCCCAGCCAGGACATCGTCATGGGCGTGTACTTCATCACGGTCATGCCGCCCGACGACCGTCCGCCCGACAATGTCCGCCGCTTCAAGGACCGCGCCGAGGCGCTGCTGGCCTACGACCAGGGCAAGGTTTCGATCCATGAGAAGATCCTGGTCCGGCTCGAGGGCTTCACGGAGTTCGTCGAGGCTCAGACCGAGGCCCCCAAGCCCATGCCCGCGGGCAACCGCCTCACGACCACCGCCGGCCGCCTCCTGTTCTCCGAAATCCTCGAGGTCGGCATGCCCTTCTACAACTGCGCCCTGGGCAAAAAGGGCTGCGCGCGGGTCATCGACGACGCCTATCTCTACGCCGGCCGTCCCGCGACCATTGACCTGCTCGACCGCCTCAAGGAGATCGGCTTCAAGCAGTCCACGCTTGCCGGTCTGTCCTTCGGCCTGACGGACCTGCGCATCCCCGCCGAGAAGCAGAAACTCATCGACGAGTCGCAGAAGAAGGTGGACCGCGTCGAGAAGAACTTCGATCGCGGCCTCATTACCGAGCGCGAGCGCTACAACCAGCTCCTGGACATCTGGTCCCACTGCCGCGAGGAGGTCACCAAGAAACTCGTCGAGACCTTGAAGAACGACCGTCGCGACGAGAACGGCAACGAGGTCTCAATCGAGGCCAAGGCGGGCCGCAGTTACCTCAACCCCGTCTACCTCATGTCCGACTCGGGCGCCCGCGGCAACATCAGCCAGCTCATGCAGCTCGCGGGCATGCGCGGCCTGATGGCCAAGCCCAGCGGCGAGATCATCGAGACGCCCATCCGCGCCAACTTCCGCGAGGGGCTCCACATCCTGGAGTACTTCTCTTCGACCCACGGCGCGCGCAAGGGCCTGGCCGACACCGCCCTCAAGACCGCCGACTCGGGCTACCTCACCCGCAAACTCTGCGATGTGGCGCAGTCGGTCATCATCTCGGAGTACGACTGCGGCTCAAAGCGCGGCATCGCCAAGCGAGCCAGTTACAAGGGCGAGAAGATCGACGTCCCCCTCAAGGACCAGATCTTCGGGCGCGTCAGCCGCAACAACGTCGTCAACCCGAAGACCGATGAGATCATCGTCCGCGAGAACGAGATGATCTCCGCCGAGGCCGCCAAGCGGATCGACGAACTCGGCATCGACTCGGTCATGGTCCGCTCGCCCCTGGTCAGCGAGAGCCGCACCGGCTGCTCCGTGCTCGACTACGGCATGGACATGTCCACCGGCAAACTGGTCGAGCCGGGCATGGCCGTGGGCATCATCGCCGCGCAGTCGATCGGCGAGCCGGGCACCCAGCTCACGATGCGCACCTTCCACACAGGCGGCATCGGAAGCCGCGAACTGCTCGAGACCGAGATCCGGTGCTCGACGGGCGGCACGGTGGAACTGCGCGACTGCAACGCGGTCCCCGGCAAGGACGACGACGGCAACGACATTCTCGTCGCCCTCAAGCGTAACGGCGAGATCGCCGTCCTCGACCCCAAGGGGCGCGAACTCGAGAAGCAGAAGGTGCCCTACGGCGCATCGATCCTCGTCCACAACGGCGAAGAGGTGAAGCGAGCCCAGCAGCTCGTCAAGTGGGACCCGCACCGCCTGCCCATCCTCGCCGAGAAGGAGGGCATCGTCCGCTATGTGGACATCGAGGTCGGCGAGACCGTCCGCGAGGAGGACGCTGGCCAGGGCCGCAAGGCGCTGGTGATGATCGAGCACAAGGGCGAGAAGCACCCGCAGATCACCATCGTCGATGCCTCGGGCAACATCCTCGACTTCCACTACCTCCCCGCCAAGGCCCGCATCGAGGTCCCCGATGGCTCGGCCATCAAGGCCGGGCAGATGCTTGCCCGCCAGCCCCGTTCCGCGGCCGGCTCGCAGGACATCGTCGGTGGTCTGCCGCGAGTCACTGAAATCTTCGAGGCCCGCAAGCCCAAGGACCCGGCCATCATGGCCGAGATCTCAGGGCGCGTTGAGATCCACTCCGACAAGCGCAAGGGCAAGATGACGATCCGGGCGATCTCCGATTCGGGGATCGAAAAGGACCACCACGTCCCCAGCGACAAGCACCTGCTCGTCCACGCGGGCGACTATGTGGTCGCGGGCGACCCGCTGACGGAAGGCCCGCTTGTCCCGCACGACATCCTGCGGATCAAGGGCGAGGAGGCCCTGTGGACCTACATGCTCGACGAGGTGCAGAACGTCTACCGCGCTCAGGGCGTCTCCATCAACGACAAGCACATCGAGGTGATCGTCGCGCAGATGCTCCGCAAGGTCCGCGTCGAGAACCCCGGTGACACCGATCTGCTCCCCCATGATGTGGTCGACAAGTTCGAGTTCCGCCGCCGGAACGCCGTCCTCGGCGAGATGATTCGCATCACCGATGCCGGCGGCACCGACATGCCGGTTGAGGCCCTGGTCACGAAGGCCGAGTACCGTGAGGCCAACGCCAAGGCCGAGGCCGCCGGCAAGGAGTCCGCCAAGGCCAAGAAAGCGCGCCCGGCGACTGGCCGCACGCTCCTTCTGGGCATCACCAAGGCCTCGCTGCAGAGCGAGTCCTTCCTCTCGGGCGCTTCCTTCCAGGAGACCACCAAGGTCCTCACCGAGGCCTCTCTCCGCGGCGCGATGGACGATCTCATCGGCCTCAAGGAGAATGTCCTGCTCGGCCACCTCATCCCCGCGGGCACCGGCTTCAAGGCCTATCAGGCCATCCGGCCCAAACTCCTGGCCCTGCCCGCCACGGGCGAAGCCGATGAGGAGGTCCGCATGATCGCCGATGCGGCCCGCGCCGCGGAGGCCCTGGGCGCCAACCGCTCCGAGGCCCTGGGCGTGCCCAAGGTCGAGATCGCGGTCGGTGAGCCTGCGGCGCACGCGACCAAGTAACGCCGGAACTGAGCGGCTGTTCCGCGAAGTTCCGGGTTGACAATGCCTAGCAACCTTCAAGGGCCGCCGATCTCCGGCGGCTCTTTTTCATTGCGCCCGCGTACCACGATCCTCGCTGCCTCCTCGGCGCTGAGTACCGCGAACCGCGTCCGGCCTGTCTCGAGCATCAACCGGACATACGGCTCGCACGATGCGCACCCCGTGCAGCATCCCGACCACGCGCACAGCGCGTCAAAGTCGAGGTCCATCGCGTGCGCGAGGTCCTTCAGGCGGGCGAACTCGAGGTCGTGGCACACGCACTTGTGGACGGGAAGTTGCATGGTGCTCCTTGGTCCGCGCTGCTCAATCCGGGTCGTACAGCCCGTTGTCGTCCGCCGCGCCGAACCAGCCGATGTGCGCATCGCGCGGCTCGCCCGCGTAGAACCCGCTCCCTTGCGAGAACGTCAGACCCTCGGCCGAGACGTGCCCGTCGAGCCACGCGACGCTTGCCCGGCGCGACGAGCCACCGACGCCGGTGCCTCCCCCGTGCCGGAAGTGAACGCTCGGGTCGGGGCGCTGCCCGGGGAACTCCGGCCAGAACCGCGGCTCCAGGAACGAGTACTCCACCACACCCGCGATGCCCGTCGCGTCGCGAAGCGCGGCATCGGAGAACGCGGCGGTTCGAACGGGGTCCGTGAAGCGCGCCCTTGCCATCCCCGCGCGATCCGTCACCAGCGCCCAGACCCCGCCCGCCTCTTTGGAGCGGACGGCCCCGACAAACGCGGTGTTGTATCCGTACCCGCCGCAGCCGCGCTCGAACCCTGCCCCCGCGGCGGTCTGCGCCGCGAAGAGCGACAGTGTTGGCGCGAACGTCGGACACACGCGCACGCCGCCATCGGCCCGTCCCACCCCCAGATACTCACTGAGCGGCCCGCCGTCTGAGGTGAAGGCGGAGGACTGGCTCGCCCGGGCGCCGTACCAGCGCGTCAGGTTCGACAGCCGGTCGGGCATCCCGGGCGCATAGGCGTCCTGGAAGTCCGGCGCATACAGGTCGTTGGCCATCTGCAACTGGCGGGCGTTGGAGGCGCACACCGATAACTGCGCGGCCCTGCGTGAACCACCGAGCGCGGGCAGGAGCAGGCCGATGAGGAGTGCGACCAGGCCGATGGCGACCAGCACCTCGATGATGGTGAACGCGCGCCATCGACTTCTTGGGTACCACGCCGTTCCGCGGTGTATGCGGGTGATGGGTTGAGCCCCGTTGTGCCTCATGCTCCAAACCACAATGCCAGGAACGCGAAGATGTCCGGAACGCCGATGCCCGTGACCCCGTCGAGGTCGGCGCGGGCATCGCCAGAGAACCACGCCGACAGGAACGCAAAGATGTCCGGCACGCCCACTTCGCCGCTCCCGTCGAAGTCCGCGGGGTGTGGGAGCGCGCGCACGATGGCGACCGCGTCGATCTCCGCCGACCACTCGCCCACCGGCCCGAGCAACGCGTCCACGGGTGTGGTGATGCGGATGAAATGCACGCGATCAAGGGCCGCAGCAGCGCCGGTCGCCGCGTCCACCGCCCATGCGATGTCGAACCCATCTCCCCCGCCGGAGCCCGCGGAAATGCCCACGAGCATCGGGTCATCGGGCGAGGTGTAAAAGTCCTCGGACGCGATGTCCGCATCATCGACGGCGTTGTCGCCGTCCATGTCGCCCAGAAGCAGCGTGGGAGTGTGGTCCGCGTAGCCCCACACGCCCTCGGCGGTTGCGCCAAGGCCATTGGGATTGGCCAGCACCGCCGCGATGCCGAAGATGGCCGGGGGCAAACGGAACGCGCTCGTTCCCCAGACGCATAGCGGGGCGGGGGGGC
>CAYMWG010000206.1:3903-5291 GCA_964393765.1 uncultured Phycisphaeraceae bacterium | reverse complement strand
TAGCGGGTGATGAATGGCACCTTGGGGCTCATGGCCTCGCCATCGCGTCCCGCGATTTCGTACAGGCGCTTGGCGACCTGACGGAAGTGCAGCGCATCGTGCGCGGGCCACGCGCACAGAAGATCGCCGGCGCGGATCGGGCCGAGACGCGGGTGCTGATAGGCGCGCGTCCAGTTGGGCGCGCGGAGCGAGCGGAGCCATGCGATGCTCTGCCTGCGTTCCTTGGCGAAGGTGGCGAAGGATCCGTGGAAATCGCGCGACTGGTATGACCTGACCCGCGCGGGGCCGTCGGGCTTCCAGTCGGGCCAAACACCCGAGTTCGCCAGGACGCTCATGAGCCGCGGCCTGAAATCCAGGCGTTCCTCGTCCACAACGTGGCACAGAATCTCGTGGATGGACCACGCGCCGGACGTGGGCTTGTAGTGCGCTTCGCGAGGTGTGACCTTGTAGGCCAGGGCGACGAACGCGTTGGGCGCTGTCTCGAGCCGCCGGATGATGGAATGGTGGTCGATAGTCGGCATGACTCAACTGCTCCCGGCGCGCATCTGCTCGAGGCCCTCTGGGAAGGGGTAATAGGGGAAGACGCCGACCTGGCCGGATCGCCACATGGTCGGCGCGGGGTAGATATCGCCGCGGAATCCGGCCTGGTACATGGTGCGGAGGACGGTCTCGAAGGACGGCTCGCGCTCATCGGGGCCGATGAGGCGGTTGGCGCGGGCGTTGAGAAAACTCACGGAGGCAACGGGCAGACGTTCGCGCCGGCCGCGGAGCATCTTCACAACGGTCGAGAAGCCGCGCGAGAGGTCGTCGAGCGTGAAGTGGTCGCGCCCCTTGGGGCGGAGGATCGCGAGGATGAGCAGGCTGTCGAGGTCGTACTTCAGGACGTAGGGCTCGCGGTCCTTGGCGGCGTGGATGGAGACCGATTCCTGGAAGAGGCGTGCGAAACTTGTGACGCCCTTGGCGGTCCACTGGCTGGTGGGCATGAGGTCCACGAGTTGGGCGATGATGCCGTGGGAGTTGTCGGTATCGTTGACGCCGCAGACGACGGCGCGGTAGCGTCCGTCGAGCATGTCGCGGAGCATGTCCTGTCCCCAGAGGATGCGGATGCGCTCGACGGTTCCCGGCCCGACGCCCGCGCCGATGGGGCCGGCGGGGAGGAGCGTGACCTTGTCGGGAAAGCCTTCGGCGTGCAGGAGGAGGTCGCCTTCATCGTCGTAGAGGCGTCCGGCGGTGCTGGGCTTGGCGGCGGGCATGGCGGGTCTCCGGGGTGCTTTGGGCATGGTATCGGCGCGGCGGCAAAGCGGGGGCATGGCAGATACATTGTCCGATCCAGCAAGGAGCGAACGGAAGAACCCCCTGCACGGAGTGCCGGCCCACCAAAGAGCGGA
>CAYMWG010000206.1:0-3803 GCA_964393765.1 uncultured Phycisphaeraceae bacterium | reverse complement strand
GCACGGAGTGCCGGCCCACCAAAGAGCGGATATTACCGGCACGGAGTGCCGGCCCACCAAAATGAAACTCTCGATCGTGATCCCGGTGTTCAGCGAGGAGCGGACGATCTCGCGGGTGATCGGACGGGTTCTGGCCGCGCCGATGGGGGACGGGTTCGATGAGCGTGAAGTGATCGTGGTGGATGACGGCTCGGCGGACGGGACGGTAGCGGCGATCGAGGCAATGGCCACGCGCGAAGGGTGGGGCGACGTTGTTCTGTTGCGGCACGAGCGGAACCGCGGCAAGGGTGCTGCCCTGCGCACGGGCTTTGCCAAAGCCACGGGCGATGTGGTACTTGTGCAGGATGGCGACCTTGAGTACGACCCGGCGGATTACCCCGCCCTGCTCGGGCCGATCGTGCGGGGCGAGGCGGACGTGGTGTACGGGACGCGGTTCGGGCGCGGGGCGCGACAAAGAGCGGCCGGGGCAACGGTGTGGAACTGGCACGGGCGGGGGAACCGCCTGCTCACCGTGCTGTCGAACATGGTCACGGGACTCTCGCTGACGGACATGGAGACGGGGCACAAGGTCTTCCGGCGCGATGTGCTGTCGCGGATCACCATCCGCGAGGACCGCTTCGGCGTGGAGCCGGAGTTGACGGCCAAGGTGGCGCGGCTGGGTGCGCGGGTGGTGGAGGTGCCGATTTCCTATTCCCGCCGCGGCTATGCGGAGGGGAAGAAGATCGGGCCGCGGGACGCGGTGCGGGCGGTGTGGTGCATTGTACGGTACTGGGTGGGGGGCTGACTTTGCGTATTGGGCTACCCCGCCGCTCCGCAGCGGAGCGCATGTTGGCGATGCGGTACCCAAAGGGCTCTCGTCACCGCGCCTTGGCCACCTTCGACCCCTCGCGTCTTACGCGGCGCTTGATCTCCAGCATGGAGATGTCGCTCCGCAGGGCTGCTGCGGGGATGGCCGTGTCGCGCACGAGTTCGTCGAAGGTTTTGGGTGCATCCAGCGCGCCGAGGATGGTGCGCTGGGAGTCAGAGAGGGAGGAATCGATTTCGGGGGTAGCGAGTGTGAGGGAAGCAGCGCGCTCGTCCGAGTCCGGCACGGAGTGCCGGTCCACCTCAGGAAACAATGCGCTATTCGTCGCGTAGCGCGACTCGTGTGTGCCCTGGTACAGGTGGCGGGCAGGGGTTTCCAAAGACTGGATCACGTCGTCGGGGTGCGTGACCAGTTCCGCTCCGCCTGCCCGCAGCAGGTCCAGGCATCCGAGGCTTGCCTGCGAATCCACGCGCCCCGGCAGCGCGAACACCTCGCGCCCGTGCTCCTCCACCGCGACGCGGGCGGTGATGAGCGCGCCCGAGCCGCGCCCTGCCTCGATCACCATCACGCCCAGAGACAGGCCGGAGATAATGCGGTTCCGCGCGGGGAAGTTCAGCGCATCGGGATTGACGCGCATGGGGAGTTCCGAAACGATCGCGCCGCGTCCCGCGGCGATCTGGTCGAACAGGTCCTTGTTGTCCGGCGGGTAGGCGTGCGAGAGGCCGCAGCCGAGCACCGCGATCGTGCGGCCGTTGAGCCGCAGCGCTGCGCGGTGGGCCGCGGTGTCGATGCCTCGCGCGCCGCCGGAGACGATCGTCAGCCCCGCCTGCGCGAGCGCGCCGGCGAACCGCTCCGCCTGCTCGATTCCGTAGTGCGTGCAGGAGCGCGAGCCCACCATGGCGACGGGGTAATGGTCGAGGTCATCGGGCCGGATCTCGCCGCGGATGTAGAGGATCGGCGGCGGATCTGGGATCTGCGCGAGCAGCGGGGGGTACGAGGCACTGGTGATGGGCAGAACGGTTGCGCCGATGCGCTCGGCCTCCGCCAACTCGGCAGCAGCGTGCTGCTCGGATTCGCGCATCCCCATCAGAATCGTGCGGGCCTTCTCGGGACCGATCCCTTTGATGCGGCGCAGGCCGGATTCGTTGGTGGCGAGAACCCCTTCCGCGGAACCAAACTCCTCGATGGCGCGCACGATCAGCACGGGGCCCAGGCCGGGGGTCATCGCGAGCCTGAGAAGCGAAAATAGGCTTGGGTCGTGCGGCATCCGTTCGGAGCGTATCATGTAGGGGTCCGGCCCGCAAGGGGCACGTCGCAGTGTTGCGCTGGTATCTTGGAGTTGTTCAGAAGAGAATGGGGCGGATCGGGGAACGCGCCGGGCCCGGGCCGGCAAAGATGGTGTTGCCCGCCTCGCGCCGCATCGGGCGTGTGGCACACACAAGCAGGAGTCCGCCGTGGATTGTGCGATCGTCATGACGGAACTGGAAAAGCGCGGCACACCGGAGGCCCGCAAGGCGTGGTCCAAGCAGGGCGTGAAGGGCAAGTCGTTCGGCGTGGGCGAGGCAGCGCTCGCCGCACTGGCCAAGAAGATCGGGCGCGACCAGAACCTGGCGACCGAACTCTGGAAGACGGCCAACCACGATGCGCGGATGCTGGCGACCCTCGTCGCCAATCCGGTGTACATGAACGCCGCGACGGTGGACCGGTGGGCGCGCGACGCGGACAACCACCTGTTGACCGGGGCGGTGTCGGAGATCGCGGCGCAGGCCGCGGCGATCGGCGCGGGTGTGAAGGTCGCCGATGCCAAGCGCTGGTCGGATTCGCCGGACGAATGGATCGGCAGTTTGGGGTGGACGATGCTGGGGCTGATCTGCGGCGCGGGCAAACTTCCCGAGCGCGATGCGCAGGCGGCTCTGGACCGGATCGAGCGCGGCATCCTGACGGCCAAGAACCGGACACGTCACGCGATGAACGGCGCGCTGATCGAGATCGGCAACGGCATCCCGGCGCTGCGGGAGCGGGCGCTGGCGATGGCGCAGCGCCTCGGCAAGATCGAGGTCGATCATGGCGAGAGCGGGGGCGAGACCCCCGATGCGCACGCGGCGATCCTGCGGGGCAAGTCCGGCAAGGCCGCGAAGAAGCCCGGCGCGGTGAAGTCAAGCCCGGGGAAGAAGCCTGCGAGCAACGGGAGCAAGCCGGCGTCGGCAACCGTTCCGAAGAAGAAGGCGGCCGCAGCGGGGCGGTGAGGCCCGCACCGCGGCTACCGTTCACACATGACGCAGGACGAGATCGACCGTCTCGCGCTGGACGCGGCCTACGAGCAGGCCCTGAAGTCGCAGTCCGAGGGCGGAATCCCCATCGGTTCCGCGCTCGTCTCGCCGCGGGGTGTGATCGTCGCCCTCGGCCACAACCGGCGCGTGCAGGCGGGTGACCCGACAGCCCATGCCGAGACGGCGTGCATCCGCAACGCGGGCCGGCGGCGCGACTGGCAAACCCTTACGCTCGCGAGTACGCTCAGCCCGTGCGCGATGTGTACGGGCACGGCGGTCCTGCACCGATTGAGCCGCGTGGTGATCGGCGAGAACCAGACGTTCCAGGGGCGCGAGGACTGGCTCGAGGATGAGGGCATCGAGGTGCGTGTGCTCGATGACAAGCGGTGCATCGAGTTGATGGAGCGATTCATCGCTCGCAACCCGGAACTGTGGAACGAGGACATCGGCGTGCCGCCGGGGACGTGACGCGGCCCACGCGGTACGACGCCCCAGACAGCCCGCATCCATCGGCGCGGGGTACCCTCAGCACTCGTGTTGTTCATTCTTCCCTGTCACCCCATCGGGCCGATCCTCTCTCCGTGAAAGTCGTGCGCACCATGGCGAAGTGGATGAACAGGCCGGAGTCGCTGCTGGCCGCGGCGGGGCTGGGGCTGCTTGCCACCGTCGCGGTTCTGCTGAATCTCGCGTTGGCCTCGTGCGAGAGCACAGGAGGGGCGGGGGAGGCG
>CAYMWG010000205.1:0-5325 GCA_964393765.1 uncultured Phycisphaeraceae bacterium | reverse complement strand
GCCTCAAGGACCGCGAGACCAACGGAAGGGTGATGGCGGCGGTGCGGGGGGCGGTGGGGGAAAAGGAGTAACTCAAGAGAGAGGAGAACAAGATCACCGGTGCCCCGATCATGCAGCAGATCGGAAAGAGATAGGCCCATCAGCGCGGATCGGCGCCCCGCTCTCTCCCCAGTCCCCCCACCGCTTCGCGCAGTTTCCCCGCGATCGCCCCGTACCCCTCGCGCGTCGCAGGGAACAACACCTCATCCTCGAACGTCAGCGCGGGGCCCACCCGCACCGTGATCCGTCGCGGCCGCGGCAGCCACGTCCCCGGACGCATCGCCTCGAACGCGCCCTCCAGCCTGCACGGGACCACCGGCACGCTCGTTTGAGCGATGATCCGCCCGATCCCCGGCTTGAACGGCAGCATGGCCCCATCGCGCGATCGCGCGCCCTCGGGGAACAGGATCAGGCCGGTCGGGCCTTCGAGCAGCCTCGTCCGCAGGTCCTCGAGGGCATGGCCCGTCGCCTTCTTGCGCCACAGCGGCAGCGCGTTGAGGAACACCGCCGCGAACGCCGAGCGCGCCGGCGACTCGAAGAACACATCCCCCGCCGCGACAGGGAACGCGCTGGTGGCGACCGCGCGCGGGAGCGCGGCCGCGAGGATCAGCGCATCCAGGTGACTCGCATGGTTGGCGATGAGCACGAACGGCGTCTGGCGCGGCAGGTGCTCCCGCCCGACAACGGTGAACCTGTGATAGATCTGGAGATAGGCCCGCAAACTGCCCAGCGCCGCGTGATGCACAGACCAGGAGATCAGCCCCTGCTCGCGCTTGATGCTGCGCAGGCGCTCGACCGGGCCTAGCCCGAGGTCCGCGGCAGGGCGATACTGCCAGTCGGGAGACGATGGTGGTTGCGCAGACGGCGTCTGCCGTGACAATGGCTCGCTCATGGCAACATCGCCCCCGCCGCGCCCGTGATGACGCGCTCGGCCCGCGCATACCCAAGCCCGCCGAAGTAACTCAGATAGTGCCCGGCGGCGGGCGCAACGAGCATCAGCGAGTTGGCGCGGTCGAGCACCCCGCCGTGCCCGGGAAGCGTCGCGGCCATGTCCTTGATTCCGAGGTCGCGCTTTATCGACCCGAGCACCAGGTCGCCCAGTTGTCCGCCGATGCTGAAGATGAGACCCAAGCCGACGAGCAGCACCGGGTCGCTCATCGGCGTGGCGCGGAAGACCTCGCGTCCCAGCAAGACCGTGAGTGGGACAGTACAGAGGATCGCGCCCAGGTGCCCGCCAAGGGTCTTGTTGGGGCTTGTATTCGGGAAGAGCCTGCGCCGGCCCAGTGACTTCCCGCAGATGTACGCGAAGATGTCGTTGAGTTGCACGCACAGGATGATGAGCAGCAGGATGGGCCGGTAGTTCGGCTCGTTGGCGATGAAGCCGAGGTGCCCCAGGCCCGCTCCGAAGAACAGGAACGCCATCGCGGCGAGGGCGACCCGCTGGATGAACCCCCGCGGACGGTCCGCCAGCACCGCTGCGCCGGGGATGATCGCCATCATCAGCGGCGGCACCGCGACGAACAACCCGTACCAGTTGTCGAGGCTCGTGAAGGTGACGAGCGCGATGCCCAGCACGACCAGCGCGCTCATGGTGCGCTCGCGGAAGAGGCCGGTGGCTCGCGCGAACTCACGATAGCACAGGAACGACAGGGCGCAGACCATGAGCATCGCAGCGCCCGCGCACAGCACGATGGGCGCGATGACGGCCGGGGCGATGGCACACCACGTCAGGCAGCGCGTGCGGACGTCCCGCGCGGTCGCGCCGGACATCCTCCCCGCCTTGTGCAGCGCGAGCGCGATGGGGAGCGAGAGGGCGAGCGCGGCCGCGATGCCGATGGTGATCCACAGCGTGACCGGGTGGTCAAAGGCGGCACTGACATCGAGAAGGTGCGCGGTGGCAGGGTTGGGAGCAAGGGTGGTCATGGGGCACCCCCAGCACCGGACCCGCCGCCCGCGCGCAGCCGAATGGACAGCAGCCGCACGCGCCGGCAGAACGTGATCGCGCAGCCGATGATGATGATCGCCAACGCGATCGACATGACGCCGAGCGGCTGGTCGAACGGCGCGTGATCCGACAGCGTGAGCACGGGTCGCCACGGGCTGCCCGCCGGCGCGATCGCAAGATAGAGACTCGCGACCGTGACGATGAACATGCGCTGTTGCTTGGCCATCGGGCCGCGGAAGTCCGCCGGGTGGCCGCTGCCCTTGCCCAGCGCCCGCGCGTATGCGACCAGCACCGCGCCGATCGCGCTCAGAAAGCCGAACGTGGGCGAGCCGGTCGCCGCGTACCCCGCTCCGATGAGTACCGCGACATCCGAAACGCGGTCGGGTGCCTCGTTGTACAGGTCGCCCGTCGGCGACCGCATATTCCCTTCCACCGCGACCATCCCATCGAGCATGTTGGCGAGCAGGCGGAGTTGGATCAACGCCGCCGCGACAGCCAGCACGAGCCGCTGCGTCACGCCCGCGACTCCCGCGCCGCTCAGGGCCAACAGCACACCGGCCAGGGCCGCCGCGAACATGCCGAGGATGGAGATGAGGTTCGGCGAAAACCGCGCGCGGGCCAGGGCCGCGGCCATCGCGGCGAACACCGGCAGTCGCCGCGCCGCGATGGGGCGGCGGTCAGGGGAACCGGTTGCACCGAGAGATGGCGGGTTCGGAACGGACATTGGTGAGCAATGTATGCGATCGCGTACGATCGCATAATTCTGTACGACTTCCTCACCCCCTCCCCATCCTCCCCCCCGCATCGATCGGGTCCGCCGGCAGGATCGCCAGCCGCATCGCCCGGTCCCACAGCGGGCGCATCGCGCACGAGCCGTCGTACACCAGCAGCACCGCCAGGAAGCCGTAGTAGGGCATGTGCCCGACCAGTTCGACCCAGTCGAACACCGTCAGCGTGATGTTGAACGGCAGCCACTCCGCGAGAACGATCAGGCGCGGGAACAGGCCCAGCACAATCCACATACCGACGAGCAGTTCGACCGCGTCCGCGCAGGTCGCGGCGGTGCGTGCGCTGGCCGACAGCGCGTACTACGCGGCCCGTTACGCGCAGACGCACGCACTCCGGCGCGAACTCGCGGGTGAACTCCGCGCGATGGCCCCCTGGCACATCCACGAGGGCGCGATCAACTGCGTGCTGTGCCTGCTGACGGACACCATGCCATCCGCGGCGGAGATCGTCGGACGCTGCCGCGACGGCGGCGTGTTCGTGCGCCACTGCGCGACCATCAGCCCGAGTTTGGGCGAGCGCGCGGTGCGGATCAGCGTCAAGGACCGCGCGACCAACGGAAGGGTGATGGCGGCGGTGCGGGGGGCGGTGGACAGGTGAGTGGTGGGTGCCCTGGCGCAAGCCTGGGCCTTCCTCTGGGTTCTACCTAAAATAAAAAAACGCAGGCCACGGGTTGCGCGGGCTGCGCTGGTCGCCCGATCCCGAAGGATCAAGCGGTGCCTGCGAGTTTCTTGTTGTGAGAAACTACGCGGGCCGGGATCGATTACACTGCCGTCAGTATCACGCTTAACAGAGGCTTTGTCAAGAGCAAAAATTGTTTTGGGATTGATAGTTTGAGCGCGGCATCGCCTCGGCGTGCGACCTGCAAGCCACAGAGTAGCAAAAATGCCTGAACCAAAGTCCGTCCTCGGCCTCGACATCGGCTCCAACTCCGTCGGATCGGCCTGGGTCGATACCAAGACCGGCCAGATCGACATCGGTCTGAGCGTCTTCCCCGCCGGTGTGGACGAGACCGACGACGCCCGCGGCGACCCCAAGAACGCCAGCCGCCGGATGAACCGGCGGACGCGCATCACTCTTGCTCGCCGCTCCCTCCGCAAGCGGGAACTCCGGCTGGTACTCATCTCCCGCGGCCTGCTGCCGGCCGATGCCGCGACCTTCCAAAAACTGCGTGAGGACACGGACCCCTGGGCGCTGCGGCGCAAGGGCCTCGACCACCTCCTGACCGCGCACGAGTTCGGGCGGGTTCTGCTGCACCTCGCCCAGCGCCGCGGCGCCCTCGGCCTGCGCGAGCCGTCCGAAGATGAGGCCGAGAAGGGCAAGCAGAAGGGCGACAAGGAATCCGCCGCGGCCAAGGAGGACGGCAAGGTCTACCTCGCGCTCGATCATACCCGGACGGAAATGCTGAAGTCCAAGGCCCGCACATTCGGCGAGTTCATGTGCATCCTCCGCGATGAACGCCGCACGCCGATCCTGACGGAGGATCGCCGCGAACTCGGAGATCGAAAGGGACCGCGCGAGTGGCGGACCGCGACCCGCAACCGCTCCGCCAGTTATGAGTTCGCCGCGGATCGGCCAATGGTCCGCGATGAGTTCGGGCGACTCTGGGCCACTCAGAAGGCGAAGGTGGGTCCGCTCTCCAAACTCCTCACCGATGAGTTCCGGACGTTGCTCGACGATGAGACCGGCGACGACCTCTGGCGGCAGCGCGGCCTGCTTTTCGGCCAACGCCGCCAGTCCTGGGACATGGGCACGCTCGGACGCTGCGTGCTCGAGCCCAGCGAGCGGTGCGCCCCGCACGCGGACATGCACGCCTCTCGATTCCGCGTCGTCGAGACGGTGAACAACATCAAGGTTCTCGAACGCGGGCAGCCGCCACGCCACCTCTCGCCCGAAGAACGCTTAGCGGTGGTCACACTGCTCCAGGGCCCGCTCGGCGTCCACGAGAAGGGCAACCACAAGGGCAAACCCAAAAGGTCCGTCAGTGTCACGGACATCCGGGAGGCGCTCGGCCTGGGAAAGGCCGGCAAGAGTTCCCCTGTCCGGCTGAATCTGGAGAACGATGAGGACCGCGAGATCAACACCGACTGGTTCTATCGCGAGATCATCCACGGCGCGATCACCGAGCCGAAGTGGGCCGGCATGGACGGTCGGCAGCGCGAATCATTGAACCGTGCGATACTGGGCTTCGACCCCGAGCAGGACAAGCACGCCACACAACTGCTCGCCGGTGCTCAGAAGTGGTGGAACTGCACGGCCGAGCAGGGCGAGGCCCTTGTCGCCGCCTGGAAAAAGCGCCCGCCGATCGAGAAGCGCCTGAACCTGTCGCGCCGGGCGGTCCTGAACATGCTCCGCGTCATGGATGCCCCGCCCACCGACGCGGCGTACGGCTTCGACCGGACCGGGCGCTGGCTCACACAGATCGAGGCCCGCAAACTCATCGCCGAGGACGATGGCTTCCTCGATGTGACGACCGGCGCGCCGCTGCATCCGCGCACGCGAGCCCGCTACGCCACCGGCGCCAAGGGCCTCACCGCTCGCGACCGCTACTACAT
>CAYMWG010000204.1:0-5330 GCA_964393765.1 uncultured Phycisphaeraceae bacterium | reverse complement strand
CCTCGGTCTGCTGGAGGACGATGCCGAAGCCAGCGGAGCAGTCGCTGAACGCGGGGACGAAGATCGGCACGCGTTTGAGGAAGCAGGTCTTGACGATCGACTCGTTCTTCGGGTGGTTCCTGGCGAGGTACGCGCCCATGACCTCGATGAACTCGCGCGAGGAGTAGGCGCCCGGCTCGAACTGGTTGAAGATCTCGTGGGTGCGGGCATCGCAGTCGCGGAGGTTGTCCTCGTCGATGTAGGTGTCATAGATGCGGTCGATCATCATGTTGCGGAGCGTCATGTCGTCGACCGGCGGCGCCTCGGGCGAGCCGGGGGCGATGTAGTGCTTGAAGCCCAGGCCCTCGAAGAAGTCCTGATCGACGATGTTCGCGCCCGTCGAGACGATCGCGTCGATCATGTTGTTGTCGATGAGCGTGATCAGGGCTTTCTTCAGACCCGCGGAGATCAAACTGCCCGCGAGCGTCACGATGACGGCGCACTCCCTGTCCTTGAGCATCATCGAATAAATATCCGCGGCGTTGGCGAGCGTCCGGGACGAGTACGCCATGTCGCGGTAACTGTCGATGATCGCCCGCCCGTCAAAGCCGGTGATGTCCACATGCTTGATGGGCCGGGAAAGGAGGTCCTTCTTGGTCCACTTGTGGGTGGTCGTGTTGTTGCCGTTGGCCATTGGAAGTCTCCGAAATTGCCAAATGGCAAATCGCCAAAGCGCCAAATCCGGATGCGACCGCGTTCACGCGACTCGCATCCAATTTGGCCATGTGGCAATTTGGCCCTTTGGCCGTCTGCTCGACCAGCCCCCCTGGCCGCATGATGGTTGAAGGCTCCCCGGGGGTGACAGGGAGCAAACGATTATACGCGATCCCGCGAGGAAAAGTTCGCTCCGCAACTATGGGAGACGGCAGGACCGGCACGGAGTGGCGGCCCACCCGAGACACGGGTCCGGAGTGCCGGTCCCACCCAAGCCGCCGACCTGACGGACGCGGGGTGCTCGCGCATCTGGGTGGTATGCGGGGGGTTGGCGGTCGTGGCGGCGGGCTTTCATGCCCAGGAGGCGTGTGATGAAGAGCGTGCGCCAATGCCCGAGCAGGAGTGAAGTCGAATCAAGACTCACCGCGGGAGGCGCGGAGCACGCTGAGAATCGCGCAATGTTGCCCTCGACTGCGTGGCTTGGGCTGCGATCTCTGTGTCTCCGCGGCGAGTTGATCAGGACACCCGCTCGGTCACAGCGCCTTCCTGATACGCACCCACCAGGTCGCGCAGGTCCGCGATGCGCTGCTGCGTATCGCGCCCCTGCTCGGTGTCGCGCACCAGCCGTGCCCGGTCGTATGTGCGGATCGTTGTGACGGTCGGCACGATGTCGGCATCGCGGTCGAGGCAGTCTTCAACGCTTGAAAACGGCGCGTGCTCCGCGAGATCGATCCGATCCGGTTTCAGCACGAGCGTGTAGCCGCGATCGCCGTAGGCCTGGCTGAACGCACCATCGATGGTGACGGCGTTCCCGCCGCGCTTCACGGGCTTCTCGCCCTTCTCGACCTTGACGGGCACATGCCCGTTGACGATGAGCACATCATCGCCCATGCCAAAGAGGCGGCCGATGCGCCGGATGAACCCGGCATCGTGCATCATCTCGAAATATGGGTTCTTGTGCTCTTTGTGCGATTCCTTGTCCGCGATGAACGAGGTCTCGAAGGTCGCGAGTTTGTCCTTGCCGAAGAGCGGCGAGCGCGGCCCGCCCCAGAGGTACCAGATCCAGTCGGCATCGGTGCCGATTCCGTCATGTGAGGCGCCCGCGGGGCGAGCGCCTGCCCCGCCCACGATGCCCGTGTGGAACGCGCGGCGCACGACGACGGCGAGGGCGTCCATGAGTTCGCGTCCCGAAACCTCTCGCCCGTCAACACTGAGCGAGAGCGGCGAGCCGGTGCCGTCCACAGGCACGCAGGCGTGGAAGATCAGCACATCGTCGCGCCGGGTCCACATCCCGCCGCGCCGAGCGAGCCATTGCATGTGCTCGCGCAAGCGGATCGAGGAGACAAACGAGTGCCGGATGGCGTCGAGGCAGGCGGTTTCCTCGGGCGAATAGGCGTAGGGGTCGCGCGGATCGATGGTCGGCAAGTGTGCATCAAGCAGCGGATGCGTCTTCGCGTCGATCGTGACGGTGCCGGCGCTCTTGTCGATGCGGTGCAGCAAGCGGCGGTGCTCGAGTCCCCACTCGGGGTGCTGGGCGATCAGACGGCCCTCGGCCTTGAACTGCATGATCGTGATGGCCTTCTGCATCCGCGCCACAGTGAGCGCATCGCGGTGGCCGGTCCCCCTGGCGATGAACCGTTCCGCCGGGTCGTCGCCGTAGACGTCGCGCACCAGTTTCTCGAGCGGTGTCGTCAGGATGCCGTAGCCCTCCTCCAACTGCGCGGCTTGACGATACCTCGCCGAGAATCGCAGCACCGTCAGCAGGCACGGGTCGTGCCCCAGCGAGGCACCCATCCAGATGGCGTCGTGGTTGCCCCAAAGCAGCGAGCAGCGCGGCTGGTGCATCAGCAGGTCGATCACCCGGTCGATCCGCGGGCCGCGGTCGCCCACATCGCCGGCGACGATGATCTCGGCGGAAGCGAGGGAGCGGATCAGGCGTGAGGCCGCGGCAATGGCCTCCCAGTCCCGGTCGCTCTCAGCGCCCATGGCCGCGAGCATGGCGCGGGGGAAGTCGGGGCGCTGGCCCGAGAGCATCTCGACGAACAACTCGCGGAAGTGGGGGGGCGTCAGGCGGTCCACCAGGTCGCGCCTGTAGGTGCGGCGGAGGGCGCGGATGATCTCGCACTGGAGGCTGAGCGTGCGGAAGGCCCACTCGGTGCGTGCGGCGTGCCCGCGGGACTGGATCTCCGGCGCGAAGCGGGCCAACGCCTCGCGCGGGTAATAGAGAATCTTCAGGAATCGCTCGCGCTCATCGGCGGGGATGCGGTCGGCCAGAACCTCCTCGACGAGCGGACGGAGCGCGCCCGAGGCGTTGTGGATGATGTGCCGGAGTTTGATGTCCTCGCCGTGGATGTCCGAGACGATGTGGACCAGGCCCATCGGCAGGTCGAGCGTCGCGTACAGTCCGGCGATCTCGGCGATCGCGGCATCGCTCGTGGTGAACTGCGGCGCAAGTGCGCGGAGCAGCGCGAGGCGGTCGGCGGAGAACGGCGCGGGGGGAGTAGTCATGGGATGCAGAGCGCGTTCATCGATGGAGGGACCGAATGCCAGCGGCTCCCGCTGACGTACGGGCGGTCACTCGGCCTTTCGGCGGGAGGTCCTCCCATTGCGAGGAAGGAACTCAATCGATTGAATCATGAAGACGTCCACCACCTCCAGGGCATCCGGCTCGGCATAGATCGCGACGATCCGGCCGCCCGGAGAAACCAAGGCTACCTCGGGATGCATGACCTCCAGCGAACGTCCGCCGCCCATGTGGACACGGAACGGACGGAATGGCGAGGCTTTGATCGCGCGATTGAGTTCTTCGCTTGTCATCCGCTTCACTCCTCGAGGTAGGTATACCCGTCCAGCCCGCGCTCATAGAAGTTCAGGAACGCCTTGCCCTCGGCGACCGTCAGCCGGTTGGCCTTGATGGACCGCTCGACCTCGCGGCGCATGGCCCGGCGCATGTCCTCATCGTCGTACTGGACATACGACAGAACCTCCTTGACGGTGTCCCCCTCGATCACCTCATCGATCGACCACGTCTCGGGCGCTGCGGCATTGCCGTTGCCGCTGGCGTCGGGCGCAGCGGGCGCAGCGGGCGCAGCGGGCGCGCGGTACGACACATGCACGGCGTGCGTGTCACCGAGCAGGTTGTGCAGGTCGCCAAGGATTTCCTGATACGCGCCAAGGAGGAACACGCCGAGGTAGTACGGCTCTCCGGGCTTGAGTTCGTGCAGTTCGATCGCCTTCTTCTCGATGCGTTTGTCGACGAAGTTGTCGATCTTGCCATCCGAATCGCAGGTGATATCCGCCATGATGCCGCGCCGGTTCGGCTCCTCATCGAGCCGGTGGATCGGGCAGATGGGGAACAGTTGATCGATGGCCCAGGAGTCGGGCATCGACTGGAAGAGCGAGAAGTTGCAGAAATAAATGTCAGACAGGGTCTCGGGCAGGTGCTCGATCTCCTCGGGCAACTCGCCGCGCTTGGCGCACATGTCGAGCACCTTCCGACCGATCGACCAGAACAGCCGCTCGCACGCCGCCCGCATTGGCAGGGACATATAGCCGAGCGAGAACAGGCTCATCGCCTCATCGCGCGCCTGGAGCGCATCGTGGTACGCCTCCAGCAGGTTGCGGTCCGTCAGCCGCTCGTAGGCGTCGATCAGGTCCAGCACGGGCTGGGGAGCCTCCTTCTCGGTCGCCAGATCGGCCTTGATGCGCGGCATCTCCGGCTCGGCGTGGAAGGACGACTTGCCCAGCACGTTGATGACCAGCAGCGAGGAGTAGGCCACCATCGCCCGGCCGGATTCCGACAGGATCGTGGGGTGCGGCACGCCCGAATCGTCGCACACAGTCTTGATGCGATGCACCACGTCCGCGGCGTATTCATCGACGGTGTAGTTGATCGAGGAGTTCCACGCCGACTGCGAGCCGTCGTAATCGACGCCCATGCCTCCGCCGATATCGAGCATCGTCATGCCCGCCCCGAGGCGGACCAGTTCAGTGTAGATGTGGGTCAGTTCGTTGACGGCGTTCTTCAGATGGCGGATGTCGTAGAGTTGCGAGCCGACGTGGCAGTGCAGCAGATTCAGGCAGTCGGCCATGCCGCGGGCCTTGAGGTATTCGAGCGCCTCGAGAACCTCGGTGATGAACAGGCCGAACTTCGAGCGAGCGCCCGCGGAGGACTCCCACCTGCCCGCGCCGCGCGAGCCGAGTTTCACGCGGATACCGATCTTGGGGCGGACGTTGTAGCGCTCGGCGTGCTTGGCGATGAGTTCGAGTTCGCTGAACTTCTCGACCACGGGGATGATGTTCCGCCCGAGTTTGGTCGCGAGCATCACGGTCTCGATGAACTCGTCGTCCTTGAAACCGTTGCAGATGATCGGCATCTCGTCCTGGCCCTCGGAGAGTGCCAGCACGGCCAGCAACTCGGGCTTGGACCCGGCCTCGAGGCCGAACTTCAGTTCACGCCCCAGGCCCGCGATCTCCTCGCAGACGTGGCGCTGCTGGTTGACCTTGATCGGGTAGACGCAGGAGTAGTCGCCCTGATAGGCGTGCTCGGCGATGGCCTTGTCGAACGCGCCCCGGATCTCGCGCAGTCGGTGCTCCAGCACGCCCGAGAAGCGGAGGAGCACGGGCGTGTACACGCC
>CAYMWG010000203.1:0-5330 GCA_964393765.1 uncultured Phycisphaeraceae bacterium | reverse complement strand
GAGCCTCACACATCCCGCCAGGTCACGCCCCACTTGATGTTGTAGATGGCCTTCTTCTCGACGCCGTACTTCTGGGCGAGTTTGGCGGCGGTAAGTTTCGAGGCGCGGATCGCCCGGGCCTTGGCGGGCGTCAACTTCGCCAGCGGGCGTCGAGGCGTGCGCGCCACGGACAGCAGGCCAGACTCGGAGCGCGTTACCCATCGCAGGTTGCTGGCCCGATTGTCGTCAACGATGCCGTTGATGTGCGACACGAGGTGCCCCTTGGGCCGGCGCCCGAGGAACGCGGTCGCCACCACGAGTTCCACCTGAAGGCTCGTGGCCCGAGCGCGCCCCGTGCGAAAGCACATCACCAGGTATTTCGTGGGCTTGCCGTCGCGCCGGGCGTATGACGCGACCCGGACCCGCGGCTTGCGGACAAGGCCGGCGGTCGGGCCGCTCTTCCAGTAACTGCGGATGCGCCCGAGGCTCGAGACCTCGTAGCCCGCGATGATGCGGTGCGTGCGGTCAAAGACCGGTCTCCAAAGTTCCATGAGAGCACTCCCAGGCACGGCGCGAGGGCCGCCGCGGCGTGGACCAGCATACCGGGATTCACACGTCGCACTTGGGCCATCGCCGGGCGATCGAGACCGTGCCCCCCGCGCCCGTACGATTGCGCGTGGTCCCGTTCATCATCACCATCATCGCGGTCCTGCTTGTCGTCGCGACGGGCATCGCGCTGTGGTGGTGGCGGATGTCGGCGAGGATCGCGCCGTACGCCGATGAGCGCGAGCGGGCCGCGGCGCGGGCTTTGGCCCGGAAACCGGCGAATGAGCATGTGGTGGTTGTGGGGAAGCGCGGCCCTGGGTCCTGAGTGCCGGGCACTGAGTCGTACGAGGCGCTTTACGACGGACATTGCACCGGTCTGGAGACCGGTGCCACCCGCTAACCTTCCGGCGTGCCGCGGTACAAGTTGACAATTGCCTATGACGGGACGGACTTCTGCGGCTGGCAGAAGCAGTTCCCGCACGCCGACGCGGTCCCGCCGGATGTGGCTGTGTTCAAGGAAGGCGACCCGCGCGGGTGGGAGGCGGAAGCCGCGGAGAATGGGCCCCCTCTGTCGGCTGCGCCGACATCTCCCCCGCCCCCCGACCAGAGGGCGGTGAAGAGGGCTGCGCGGAGAGAAGATCAGGAAGAGAACCGAGCCCCCACCGGCGGCGTTGCCACCACCTCCCCCTTGGGGGAGGTTCGTGAGACAGCCGCCGACGACCGACCCCGGCGCGAACTGCGAACCGTGCAGGCGGTGGTCGAGCGTGCGGTGCGGCATGTCGTGCGCGAGCCGGTGGTCATCAGCGGGTCGAGCCGGACGGATGCGGGTGTGCATGCGCGCGGGCAGGTCGCATCGTTCCGATGCTCGCCGGTGGCAGATGCAGACAGTTTGTCGGCAGTCGAGCCGCTCCCCCCCCCCATCTCTGTCCCACGAGAACCCAATGCGCCACGCGGCCTCGGTTGGCCCGTCGAGCGCGGCACGATGCCGCTGATGCGCGCCATCAACGCGCGACTGCCCGACGATGTGCTTGTCCGCGCGATCGAGGTGGTGCCCGACGAGTTCAACCCCATCACGGACTGCGTGGCCAAGGGGTACTCGTACACACTGTGGTGCGCGGACCACCGGCCGCTGTGGCAGCGCAAGACCGCGCTGCACCTGTGGCACCGGCTGGATGTCGCGGCGATGCAGGCCGCGGCGGCGGAGATCGTGGGCGAGCACGATTTCGCGGGCTTCGCGGCAGCGGGGCACGGCCGGGCGACGACCGTGCGCACGGTGTTTGATTGCGAAGTGATCGGCGACGAGCCCCGCGCGCGCGCGTGGGAACAAAGAATTGTCGAGAAAGAAGAAGGCGCCGAGGCAGCGAGGCATCGAGGCATCAAGGGGGGCAGGGAGGATGAGCCGGGCGAGGCCGCGGGGCCGGTGCAGAAGATCGTGATCCGCGTGTCGGGCAGCGGGTTCCTGTGGAACATGGTGCGGATCATCGCGGGGACGCTGGTGGATGCGGGCCGGGGCAAGAGCGGGCCGGAACGCATCCGCGAGGCTTTGAGGACGGGCGACCGGCGGCTGGCGGGGCCGACGCTCCCGGCGCACGGCCTGTGCCTGGAGTGGATCAGGTATGGGCCGAGCCGCGCATGGGTGGATGAGGAGTAGCCTCGCGCGGAGGCGCGGAGACGCCGCGGTATGCCCGGAGTGCGGGACGGGCCTGACGAAGGCTCGTCAGGTCCACGCACCGGGCGGGCAGACGGATCGACTATGATTTACGGATGATCGAGCAGCCGGACATCGAGGCGCTGGCGAGTCGCATCGCCGCGGAGTTCCACCCGCAGCGGATCGTGCTGTTCGGCTCGCGGGCGTACGGCACGCCGCGGCCGGATTCGGATGTTGATCTGCTGGTGGTGATGGCGTGCGAGGGATCGCACATCGAGAAGGCCGCCGAGATTCTGACACGGGTGCATCCGGGTACTTATCCGATTGACTTGGTCATCCGGACGCCGGAAGAGATGGTGTGGCGGTACAAGTTCGGGGACCCGCTGATCCGCGAGGTCGTGGATCGGGGTCGCGTGCTGTACGAGGCGGCCGCATGAATCGTGAGCAGCCGACCCTGCCGGAGTTGCGGCCCTTCCCGAACACTGCCAACCCCGTGGTCGATGAGTGGCTTGAGAAGGCCGCGGCTGACCTTGAAACGGCGACCCGAGAATGTTCCGTGGTGCGGAACGCCAACTATGACGGTGTGTGCTTCCACGCGCAGCAGGCCGTTGAACAGTTGATGAAGGCGTTGCTCATTTCACGCGAGGTTATGCCGCCCCACACGCACGCCTTGGAGTCGCTTGCGGCGCTCGTGGCGGTTCAAGCGCCGGGGTGGAAGTTTGAGCCCGCGCCACTGCGCCAACTCTCCCTCGGTGCGGTTCAGTATCGATATCCCGGAAAGTCCGCCACGCGCCGGGAGGCGCTCGAGGCGCTGACGACCGGCTGCTCCGTGTGGCCGGGACTCATCGCCCTCTTCCCGGTGGGGTGAGTTGTGCGCATCCTCCACATCAGCACACGCTTGATCCTCGGCGGGTCGCAGGAGAACACGGTTCTTTCGTGCGAGGGGCAGGCGCGACTGGGGCACGAGGTGCACCTGGCGTTCGGCCCGATCTATGGGCCGGAAGGATCGCTGTTGGAGCGGGTGGAACGATTCAACCCTGAATCCAAGAACGACCCGCATGGAATGCCGGCCCACCGAAGGCAGGACCACCCGATCACGACCCACATCGTGCCGGACCTGGTGCGCGAGGTCAGCCCGGTGCGCGACCGGCGGGCCTACAGGCAACTGCGCGAACTGATCCGGGATATCAAGCCCGACGTGGTGCATACGCACTCCAGCAAGGCGGGTGTGCTGGGCCGGGCCGCGGCGTGGACCGTGCTGCGCGAACTCGGCCCCGGTTCGATGCGCATCGTCCACACCATCCACGGCCCACCGTTCATGCCCGTTGACGGCAACTTTGCGCAGCGCATGAAGGTGCGCATCAGCAACGAGGCATACACCTGGGCCGAGTGGTTCGCGGCCAAACGCTGCCACATGATCGTGAGCGTCGCCGACGCGATGACCCGCCAGTTCCTCGCTCGCGGTATCGGCAGGCCGGAGCAATATGTGACGGTGGCCTCGGGGATGGAGACCGGGCCGTTTCTGGAGGCCGCGCCTCCCCACTCGGGCGAGGACCGCGTGAGCGTGCGGGCGCAACTCGGCCTGCGTGAGAACGACTTTGTAATCGGCACCGTCGCACGCCTGGCGCAGCACAAGGGGCATGATGACCTGCTCGAGGCGCTCGCCCCGGACCTGAAGTCCCACCCGGAGTGGAAACTCCTGTGGGTCGGGGATGGTTGGTGGCGGGAACGACTGGTAGAGAAGGCGAGGGGACTCGGCATCACTGTGCGCGAACATCTGCCGGAAGCGCCCGGCATTGGGTCGCCTCATCACCCCACCATTTCACCACTTCATCACGCGGCGCAGCCCCCTCAACTCTTCATCACCGGCCTTGTGCCGCCGGAGCGCATCCCCGGCCTCATGCGGGCGATGGATGTGCTCGCGCACCCCTCGTATAGAGAAGGATTGCCCAGGACGGTGCCGCAGGCGCTGCTCGCGGGCGTGTGCCCCATCGCGTACGACTGCGACGGCACGCCGGAGGTGGTGCGCGACCGTGTCACGGGGCTGCTCGTACACACCGGCGACCGGGCGGGACTGCGCGAGGCGGTCCGCTGGGCCTTCGAACATCCGCTGGAGCGCGCGGAGATGGCGGCCCGTGGACGGGCGGAGTGTGCCGAGCGCTTCAGCGCGGCGAGAATGGTGGCGGAGTTGGAGAAGGTGTACGGGAGTGCGGATTGCGGAGTGCGGATTGCGGAATGAAGAACCACAACGAACCATCTGGCAGAGCGGGTTGGCGCGGCGTGATTGCTTGCATCGTCACCCTTGCGCTGGTGTGTGGGCGGGCTGACGCGCAGCGGTTGAACCTTGATGCGCCCGCGGCGCCGGCGCCTGGGCCGAACGATTCGAGCCGCGCGATGAAGGCGTCGCTTCCCGATGCAAGAGTCGGGCGGGCGGATGATGCGCTCCCGGATGCCGCGGGGCTTGGCACCGCAGCGCGATCGCGCACCCACGCCCTCACGCTCGCGCTCATCGGCAAGGGCGAGGAACTGGGCGAGGCGGGGTCGATCCACATCGCCCACGCGATGACGCTGCTCGCGGACATGGCGTGGCCGAGCGAGATGGCCCTCCGCGCAGTGAGTGGCGAGCCGGATGCAGAGATGATCGGCGCTGCGATGCGGGCCTATGTTCGCGCTGTGGATGCGCTGCTGGCCGACGGGCGTGCGCTTCCCGACACCCCGGGCGAACTCGACATGGCGCTCCGCAGCGTTTTCGCGCCGCTTGCGGAAATCGTGCCTCCGGAAAGCGACCCGCTCGCGGCGGGCTGGGCCTTGGCGCAGACCGGCCCGGTGCCGACGGTGGATGAACTCCGCGCACAACTTGAGGGCGCGCCCGCTGGAGACCCGAGCGGCACAACAAAGAATGCCACAACCGGATTGGACGATCCCACGCGCGCGGTTCTCCTGGACTTGCTCGGCGTGATTGCGGGAGCGCAGGGGACGTGGTCCTTCGCCGCGGCGGCTCTCGATGCACGCGCCACACTCGCCGGCGCACTGCCCATCGTGCTCGGCGGGTTGCCCACATGGTTCCCGGAGACTCGGCGCGCGCAGGTGAGTGAACGGACGGGCGCAGCGTTGCGAGCATTCGCGCACACGACCCGCGACGACGATGCCGCGGAAC
>CAYMWG010000202.1:0-5361 GCA_964393765.1 uncultured Phycisphaeraceae bacterium | reverse complement strand
TAGCACACCTTTCCGGCGAGGATCCTGTAGCCTCTGCCTGACTGGAGCGACGAACGTGGGAGTTGAAGAGCACGAAGAGAGAGCGGCGAACGAAGGCGGCGAATCGGATGAGCTGTTTCCGCTGGTCTATGCACAGCTTCGTGCCGCAGCGCAGTTGCAGATGGCGGGGGAGCAGACCGGGCACACGCTGTCGGCGACCGCGCTCGTTCACGAGGCATATCTGAAACTGGCCGGGTTTCGGGATGTGCCGTGGGCGAATCGGGGCCATTTCTACGCCGCGGCGGCGAAGGCGATGCGGCGGATTCTGGTTGATCGCGCGCGTGCGAAGGCCACGGCGATCCGTGGGGGGCCGGACGCTCGCCGGGCGGCGATCGATCTGTTTTCGCTTCCGGATCCGACTTCTGAGACCGAATCTGCCGGATTCTTGATCCTTGATGAGGCGATTGCACGCCTAGAGGGTGTGGATGAGGAGGCCGCGGCGGTGGTCCGGCTCCGCTACTTCGCGGGCCTGACGATCGAGCAGACCGCGGAGGCGCTGGGCGTGTCCGCACCCACGGTAAAGAGGGTGTGGGCGTTTGCGCGCGGCTGGCTGAAGGAAGCGATTGAAGCGGGGCGTGTTTGAACTGTGTCGTGGGAGTCTGCGATGGCGGAACAGGAACATGCAAATCTCCGCCGGGTGTTCGATCTGGTGATCGCGGCCGCGCCCGCGGACCGCGGGCCGCTGCTGGATCGCGAGTGCCGCGGCGATGCGGGGCTGAGGCAGCGGATCGAGGGGATGGTGGCCGCGGCGGAGGATGAGCGGTTCCTGGGTTCGCCGACGGCCGATGGACCTGGGGTGCTGGGGGTTGGGGAGACGCTTGAGACCGCGGCCGCGCCGATGGGTGAGCGTCCGGGGATGCGGATCGGGCCATACAAGATCCTGCAACTGATCGGCGAGGGCGGGTTCGGCTCGGTGTTCATGGCCGAGCAGGAGAAGCCGGTTGCGCGGAGGGTGGCGCTGAAGATCATCAAGTTGGGGATGGACACGCGGCAGGTGGTGGCGCGGTTTGAGCAGGAGCGGCAGGCGCTGGCGATGATGGATCACCCGCATATCGCGCGGGTGCTCGATGCCGGCGCGACGGAGGCGGGGCGGCCGTACTTCGTGATGGACCTGGTGAAGGGCGACCCGATCGCGGAGTACTGCGACAAGAACAACTTGAATGTGAACGACCGGCTGGAGTTGTTCGCACAGGTCTGCAACGCTGTGCAACACGCGCACCAGAAGGGCATCATCCACCGGGACATCAAGCCCAGCAACATCCTGGTGACGACACAGGACGGCAAGCCGCACGCGAAGGTGATCGACTTCGGAATCGCGAAAGCAACGGCGAGCAAGCTGACCGAGAAGACACTGTTCACCGAGCACAAAGCGCTGATCGGCACGCCGGAATACATGAGCCCGGAGCAGGCCGAGGGAAGCCTCGATATTGATACGCGGACGGATGTGTACTCGCTGGGGGTGCTGCTGTATGAACTGCTGACAGGGAGCACGCCGTTCAGCGGGAAGGACTTGCGATCCGCGGCGTATGCGGAGATCCAGCGGATCATCCGCGAGGTCGAACCGCCGAAGCCGAGCACGCGGATCAGTCAGAACAGCGAGACGATCGCGAGCGTCGCTTCGCGCCGGCAGACCGAGCCCAAGCGGCTGGGGAGCATGGTCCGCGGCGAGCTGGACTGGATCGTGATGCGGGCGCTGGAGAAGGACCGGCAGCGGCGCTATGAGACGGCCAACGGGCTGGCGATGGATGTGCGGCGGTACCTGGATGGGGAGGCGGTTCTTGCTGCGCCGCCGAGCACCGCGTATCGGTTCAAGAAGTTCATCAAGCGGAACAAGGGGCCGGTGGCGGCGGGCCTGATCGTTGCGGCGGCGCTGGTGGTGGGCGTGATCGGGACGAGCGCGGGCATGATGTGGGCGCTCGATGAGAGGGACCGCGCAAACGAGGCCGCGACATCGGAGGCCCGGGCGCGCACTCGCGCCGAGAAAATCAGCACCTTTGTCATCACGGCGCTGCAGTCGGGCGACGCCCTCAGCCGCGGAGGGGCGCAGGACACGACGATCCTCGCGGCGATGGACAATGCTCTCAAGGACATCGACTCGGGCCGCTTCAAGGACGACCCGGAGACCGAGGCTGATCTGAAGAGCACGATCGCAGTCATTCTCGAGAACAACGGACGAATGCAGGATGCCGAGCCGCTGGCGGTCCGCGTGCTTGAGATTCTTCGGCAACTGCATCCCGGCGATCACGAGGACACTGCGCTCGCACTCAACAGTTTGGCCAAGATCCAGGACGCGCTTGGGCGCTCAAGCGAAGCCGAGCCGACCTACGTTCAGGCGGGGGAGATGCAGGAGCGACTCTTCCCGGGCGATCATATCGAGCTCGCAACAACGCTGAACAACCTTGCGTATGTGCGGCACAGGCAGGGCCAGTTGAACGACGCCGAGCCGCTCTATGTGCGTGCGCTCGAGATGCGTCGGAGGCTCAAGCAGCGCGATGAGGTCTATGCGGTGATGCTGAGCAATCTCGCGGTGATTCGGCAGCATATGGGGCAAGTTGCCGATGAAGAGCAGCTGCTTACGGAGTCGCTTGAAGTGCTCCGTCGACTCTTCACGGGTGATCATCCGAGCATCGGACTCGTCCTCAACAACCTGGGAATGACGAAGAGGCGTCGAGGTCTGCATGAGGAGTCCGAGCGGCTCCTGGTTCAGTCGCTCGAGATGAACCAGCGGCTGTACAAGGGCGATCACCCTCAGATCTCGATGACCCTGCTGAATGTTGGGGCCGCGCGGCGCATCATGGGGCGACTCGACGCGGCCGAGCCGCTCCTGGTCGAGGCGCTTGCGATGGACCAGAGGCTTTACCCTGGTGACCATCCCGATGTGGCGATGGACCTCAGTCAACTCGCCGTCCTGTGGAGCGACCAGGGCCGCGCTTCGGAGGCCGAACCGCTGCACTTGCAGTCGCTGGAGATGTTCCGGCGGCTCTTTGCGGGCGATCACCACTATGTAGCGAAGGAGTTGATGCTTGTTGCAGAGACGCAGCAGAAGCTGGGTCGAAACGCAGAGGCAGAGCGTCACTTTCTTCAGTCATTGCAGGTGTGGAGGCGCCTGTTCAAGTCTGACCGCGATGAGATCGCGAGGAACCTGAGCGACCTGGCCTGGACACATCAGGCACTGGGGAAGACCGCCGAGGCGCGGCAGGAGTTCGACGAGGCGGTGGCGATGTTGCGCCGTCTCTCGCCCGACGGTTCGGCATCGCTTGCTCGGGTGCTTTGGCGATCCGGCAGCGCACGTCTCGACAACAAAGACGCCGCGACGGCCCTAGCCGAACTTGAAGAGTCCGTGCCGATGGCGGAGCGGTTCCTGCCCGCCGAGAGTCCTTCCCTCAAGGAGTACCGCGCGACGCTTGCCGAGTGCAGAGCAGCGATCGCAAGCCATCGTCCTCAAGTTGACCCGTGACCTCGTGGGCACGCAACTGGTTCGCACTGTCCTAACGGTCGGTGCGAGTTTCTGACCGGATGAGTTGGGCTCGTCGCGGATGTAGGTCTTCTTGCGGTACACCCAGAACTTCATTACCACTTCGGCGACGGTCATCGGAGCGGGGGCGTCCCCGCCGCCGCGCCGGGAAGCAGCGGGGGGGTCGTCCTGCACATCGGGCAGCGCGCGGTCGCAGGCCTCCCACGCGGCGATGAGGCGGTGGTAGGCCTCGCGGCTCACGCGCGAGCCGTGCTCGCCGAGCCAGTAGTCGCGCCGCTTGCCGGTACGGGCATCGGTGAGCGTGACGATCGCCTGCGGGTAGCCGCGTCTTTGGCGGTACGCGGGGGCTCGATTGGACTTGGTGGTGGTGCTGGTCCTGGCCATCGCGGTGCCTCCTTTACGAGCAGCGCGGTGAGTGGGGGGGCACCGCGCTGTTTTCCTCGTTTGGGCTGCACCGCCGACGTTGGCGGGAAGTGGGGGGCCGTAACCTACGGATTCAGCGAGTCTTAGAACAAGTGGAGCGGAAGGGACTCGAACCCTCAACCCCTAGCTTGCAAAGCTAGTGCTCTACCAATTGAGCTACCGCCCCGGCCGCCCCCGCCGAACGATCTCCGCGAACCGGGCCAAGGCGACCGCCGCGCGTAGCCTCGAATCGGCGCGGCCCCATGGCCCTCAGCACATGTCCTCAAGCGGAGAGAGGGGGATTCGAACCCCCGATACAGACCGTAATCCGTATAGCGGTTTAGCAAACCGTCGCCTTCAGCCGCTCGGCCATCTCTCCGGAACGGCCAAGTGTAGACGGCCACACGCGGGCCGCCAACGGGCTTGGACGGTGGTGTTTACGGCGTCCCCGTGACCCGAAGCAGTCGAATAAACAGCGACTGTCTTCGCCCCGGGTTGGTCGCGCGTTCGATGAGACGACCAAGCGCCCAGGGCGTGTGGGTGCGCAGACCCTCGGGCGCCGACCAGGCGAGATACTCCAGTTCCTCGGACTCGAACTGCCGGAGGCTCGATTCGGTTCCGCCCGCATTGTCCGATGCGGCGATCCACTCGGCCTTTCGCGCGTCGATCAGGTCCAGCATCTCGCGCGCGACGGCGACAGCGCTGGCCGTGTTCCCGGCCGAAGCAAGCGCCCGGCGCAGTTCATGGCCGACATACAGCACGCTCTCCCGCGCACGGTTCGCGGGAGTGTTCCACAGAGCCGCGAGACCCGCGGCGAGTTCGGGCGCGCGGGCATCGGGGTAGCGACGCTTGAGGTGGTTGAGTTCCACGTCCATGCGGCGGCCGTCCTGGACTCCCCAGGTCGGGTAGGTGTCCAGGAGCGACTGGATGGTCTGCCGCGCTGCGGCGGCATCGCCCGCTCGATCCAGCAGCGAAGACTTCTCCACCATCGCGCAGGCGACAACATCCTCGTCGAACCGTGAGCGATCGGTGACCGCGATGCGCTCGATCAGGGCCAGTTCGCCAGCGATGTCACCGGCGAGCATTCGGCAATGCGACCCCGTGTAGATCGCGGTCAGATAGCCCGCATTGAACCGCTTGAGATCGGGCTGGGCATCGGCGAGGGCGAGTGTTTCCAAGACCACTGCCCACGCCTCGGCCTGGTGCCCCGCGGCAAGAAGGTACTGCCCCTTCATGCGCAGGCCATCGAAGTGGTCAAAGTCGGATCCCGGCTGCACCAGCAGTTCTTCGAGGGCCTCGACGGCCTGTTCGGGCTGACCGGTCCGGGAGAGTGTCGCCGCGGCGAGGCGGAACCTCTCGCCATAACCCGGTTGCCCCGCGCTGCGCATCTCGCGGGCCTGAAGCCGCAGGGCGTGACCATCGGCAGCGCCCGGACGATTCGGGGG
>CAYMWG010000201.1:0-5389 GCA_964393765.1 uncultured Phycisphaeraceae bacterium | reverse complement strand
CCCTCAAAGTGCCCCGGCGAGAAGAGGTCCTCAATGCAGTCCTGCCCGCGCGCCGAATCCTCGCGATAGAAACAGTCATTCCACCACTGCTCATCGTGCACGAATCCAACCGCTCCGGCTCCGACCTTCATGCCCAACCTGTGCCCGTTGCGGCCCACCTCCACATCTCTCTTCGATGCCGAAACGGCAAAGGTGCCCGCCCACGCGCGACTAAGAAGACCGTGAAAATCGCGCAGCGATAGGAGAGGGCGCACCGTGAGTTTCATTGGGCCGAGCGCTCCGGCCCGCCGCAGCGTGTATCGCAGGCCCACCCTGCTCATCCCCGCATAGAGCACCAACTCACGCGTGAACTCCAGACCTTCCGCGCCATACACCCATCGCGCCAACACCCCTTGCTCGAACTCGAAGCGGCACAGACGCGAAATGCCGTCTGGGTGGACGACCGGCTCCGAACGGTCATTTTCTTTCTTGAACTCAAGTGTCGCGAACTCGACCACGCGCTGGCTGAACTCCACCCGCTCGACCATCGCATTCAGCGCGGCCACCCGCCCCACCGGCGGCTTTGTCGCGCCGATCAACATCGCGTGATACCGGCGCGTCGGCACGCCCGCGGCGGTCCCCATCGCAAACCCGCCCAGCCCGTTGCTCAGCACCCACTCCTGCCCGCGCAGCGCGGCATAGCCCTGCGAAGCGTCATAGGAGTGCGTCAGGGTTCGGCACGCCTCAGCCCCTCGACCGCCTTCCTTCTTGCCCGGTCTGCCCATGCTGCGATACAAGCCCGGCGAATGGGTCCGAGCAACCCGTGGCCGATCTCCGTTTGACCCACCCCCAACACCTGCCATAAATGATCATGGCGACCAACAACGGCTCTCGTGCCCGTCTGACCGGCCCCTCCAAAGCAAGCAAGCCGACCCGGTCCCCGCGCCCCAGCGCCAAGGACTCCGATCCCGCCGCGATCAAAATCGTCGGCGACGGCATCACCTTCGACGATGTCCTTCTGCTCCCCCAGCACAGCGATGTCATGCCCTCGCAGGCCGACACGTCCACGCGCCTCACCCCCACCATCCGCCTCAACATCCCGCTGGTCTCGGCCCCGATGGACACCGTCACCGAGTCCGCCCTCGCCGTGGCGCTGGCGCAAGAGGGCGGAGTGGGCGTCATCCACCGCAACCTCCCCATCGAGTTCCAGGCGCGCGAGGTCACCAAGGTCAAGCGCTCCGGCAACGGCATCATCCTCGACCCCATCACCGTCGGACCCAACGAGACCGTGGGCCACGCCCGCCGCCTGATGCGCGAGCACAACGTCTCGGGCTTCCCCGTCACCGAGGATGGCGATTCCGAACTCCGCTCCCACGGGCGCGTCGTCGGCATCCTCACCAAGCGCGACCTCAAGTTCGTCGAGGACGAATCCACACCCGTGCGCGAGGTGATGACCTCCACCGGCCTCGTCACCGCGCCTCCCGGACCCACGCTCGAAGAAGCCGAGCGCATCCTCAACCGCAATAAAGTCGAGAAACTCATCCTCGTCGACAAAAAGGGCCGCCTCGCGGGGATGATCACGCAGCGCGACATCGACCGCCTCTCCCAGTTCCCCAAGGCCAACCTCGATTCCCGCGGCCGCCTCCGCTGCGGCGCGGCGTGCGGCGTCGACCAATACGAGCGCGTCGAGGCTCTTATCGCCGCGGAAGCGGACTTCATCGTCATCGATACCTCCCACGGCCACTCCGAGAATGTCCTCCGCACGGTGCGCACCATCAAGCAGAAGCACGACATCGAGGTGATCGCCGGCAACGTCGCGACGATGGAGGGCGCGATGGCCCTCGTGAAGGCCGGAGCGGACGCGATCAAGGCCGGCATCGGCCCCGGATCGATCTGCACCACCCGCGTCGTCACGGGAGTAGGGGTGCCGCAACTCACGGCGATCTTCAACTCGATCCGCGGCGTGCGAAAGTCGGGCCGGGGCGGCAAGGGCGGCGTCCCCGTCATCGCCGACGGCGGCATCCGCATGTCCGGCGACATCGCCAAGGCCATCGGCGCGGGCGCATCGTGCGTCATGCTCGGCTCCCTCTTCGCAGGGCTGGACGAATCCCCCGGCGAATCCGTCATCTTCGAGGGCCGTCGCTACAAGTCCTATCGCGGCATGGGCTCCGCGGGCGCGATGGAGGCCGGCTCGGCCGACCGCTACGGCCAGCACGGTCGTGGCACCGCTCCTGGTGGCACCGCTCCTGGTGGCACCGCTCCTGGTGGCACCGCTCTTGGTGGCACCGCTCTCCAGAGCGGTGAAGATCGCCTCCGCAAGTTCGTCCCCGAGGGCGTTGAGGGCCTGGTCCCCTACCGCGGCTCGCTGGCCGACTTTGTCTACCAACTTGTCGGGGGTCTCCGCGCCAGCATGGGCTACTGCGGCTGCCCCACCATCGACGACTTCCGCGAGCGTGCCCGCTTCGTCCGCGTGACCGGCGCGAGCGTCATCGAGAGCCACCCGCACGACATCCGCATCACCAAGGAAGCGCCGAACTATTCCCACGAGTCGCTCGATGCCCGGAGCCGGTGAGCGATGCCCTCGTGAAACTGGCTGTAGACTCCCGCCGGGCTTCACCGTGCGCGCTGATTCGATACGATGGTCCCGTCAATGGAGCCCGAACCAGTGCTGGATATCCACTTCGGCGAAAACCTTGAAGTCATCAGAGCGTTCCCCGACGCTTCCTTTGACCTCATCTACATCGATCCACCCTTCAACACCGGCAAGACGCAATCGCGAACGCAGATCAAGACCGTGCGCGACGATGACGGGGACCGGACCGGCTTCAAGGGCCAGCGGTACCGCACCGTCAAACTCGGCACCAAGGGCTACGCCGACACGTTCTCCGACTACCTCGCGTTTTTGGAACCGCGATTGGAGGAAGCACGCCGCCTGCTCAAACCGAACGGTTCGTTTTTCTTCCACATCGACTACCGGGAAGTCCATTACTGCAAGGTACTGCTCGATTCCATTTTCGGGCGCGAGTCTTTCATCAACGAAATTATCTGGTCGTACGACTACGGCGCGCGAGCGACCAAGCGATGGTCCCCGAAGCACGACAACATCCTGTGGTACGCCAAAGACCCCGACAACTACACCTACAGGTACGACGACATCGACCGTATCCCGTACATGGCCCCTGGCTTGGTCGGGCCGGAGAAGGCCGAGCGGGGCAAGACGCCGACGGACACATGGTGGAACACCATCGTCAGCCCCAACGGCAAAGAGAAGACGGGATACCCGACGCAAAAACCCTTGGCGATTATCAACCGGATCATCAGGGTTCATTCCAATCCCGGTGATCGCGTCCTCGATTTCTTCGCGGGGAGCGGCACCATCGGGGAGTCGGCGCTGCGGATGGGGCGGTCGGCCGTGCTCGTTGACAACAACATTGAAGCGATGGAAGTGATGGCAAAGCGTTTGATGTTCGCGCGTCCCCGCTTCATTGGATACTCGCCCGGGAACCACCAATCCCCCGTCACGACTGAAGCGGTTGGTTTATTTGTGTAGGAACTTGCACTGACTTTGTCACGATCGTGGGGCATCGCCGCCGATCGGGGCATCACAGACAGGAGGTTCGTTCATGGCGAAGCGAGCGGCGATCCGTCGGGAGGAAGAGGGCGCGGAATCGGCATTCCTAAAACTCGTACCGGGCTCTCGGTGCAGCAACAACTGCAGGCTCGGCGATGTCATCGTGCCGGTGGATGGCACAGATCACTACGTCGAGATCAAGCACTGCGACTCCAAGGGCGAGAGCATCAATCAGGTTCGGGCGATCAAGTTCATTCCATGCGTGATCTTTGCGCCCAGACGTGCCTGCTGGTACATACTTTCAGCCGATCAACTCGTCAGACTTGCCGCTTCAAAGGCGCGTGGCCAGCACACCGAACTCGCCTTCGAGTGCATGTTGTTTACCCTGAACTCGCTTGCTTCAACGTCCTTCTCGAAGGCAACTGATGCAGAACTGGATGACACATTAAGGGTGGCAATCCGCTGCGGAGTTTCGGCTACGGGACTTCGAGAACTCATGACTGCCCTGCTTGCGGACATAACTACGCTGAAGAAACAATACATTGAGTTGGTTCGGCGAATGGACCACTGATGCGCAAACCCTTCGTCGGCGGCAACTGGAAGATGAACCTCGATGCCGCGGCTGCGCGCACGCTTGCCAACGACCTCGCCCGCGCGGTCGCGGCGGACGGGCTTGATCGCGCGTGTGACATCGCCATTTTCCCGCCGTTTGTCTACATCCCCGCGGTCTTGGGCGTGCTGCGGGATCGCCCGTCGGGCATCATGCTCGGGGCGCAGGACCTGTGGCCCGGCCCGGCCGGCGCGTTCACCGGCGAAGTCTCCGCCGCGATGCTCATCGACTGCGGCGCAACAGTCGTCCTCACCGGCCATTCCGAGCGCAGGCATGTGATCGGCGAGAGCGATGAACTCATCAACCGCAAGGCCCGCGCCGGCCTCGATGCCGGCCTCTCCGTCATCCTCTGCATCGGCGAGACGCTCGACCAGCGCACCGCGGGCCAGACCAACCAGGTCAACGAGCGACAACTCCGCGCCGGCCTTGCGGGCGTGAAGCCCGATCAACTCGTCCGCCTGACCATCGCCTACGAGCCGGTATGGGCCATCGGCACCGGCAAGAATGCCACACCCGCCGATGCGCAAGATGCCCATGCCCACTGCCGCGCGGTCCTCACCTCGCTCTTCGGCAATGCGGCCGCGGCCAGCATCCGCGTCCAATACGGCGGCTCCGTCAAGGCCTCCAACGCCGCGGAACTTTTCGCCCAGCCGGATATCGATGGCGGGCTGATCGGCGGGGCATCGCTCAAGGCCGACGAGTTCCTGGGCATCGTGAAGGCTGCGGCGGCTTCCAGTCAAGCCAAATGACCCGCATTTCGGCCTCAGGCTGGCGGACACCCCTTGCCATTCCTAGAGTTGCGACCCCTCAAAGGACGCACGATGACCCTGATGCTCGCCGCTCAACTCCCGCCCTTCGCCATCAACCTGATGATCGTCGGGTTCTTCATCCTGTGCATCATCATGATCCTCACGGTCCTGATCCAGAAGCCCCAGGGCGGCGGCCTGTCAGGCGCGTTCGGCTCCGGTGCCGGCTCCGGACAGACAGCCTTCGGCGCGCGAACCGGTGATGCCCTGACGGTCGCAACCATCGGTATCTTCGTGGTTTACATCATCGCCGCAGTCGGGCTGAACTATGCCGTTCGTCCTGTGGTCGCCGCGCCGGCCGAGCCGCAGGCCCAGACGGACCCTGATGCCGCGCCCGTGGCCGAGCCGGGCACCTCGCCCGCCGCGCCGACAGGCATGACGCCAGCGCCAGGCCCCACACCCATTATTCTGACTCCCAGTTCT
>CAYMWG010000200.1:0-5401 GCA_964393765.1 uncultured Phycisphaeraceae bacterium | reverse complement strand
CCCGCTCTGGAGAGCGATGCCACCCAAACGGAGAAGAGCCCCGCTCTGGAGAGCGATGCCACCCAAACGGAGAAGAGCCCCGCTCTGGAGAGCGGCGCCACCAATGAGTCGGAGGTGCTGGTCAGCGCGTTGGGCATCTTGCCCGCGCAGGTTGCGAGCATCATTGTCCTGCGCGAAGCGGGCAAACTGAGCGCGGCCGCCGCCGACGAACTGTTCGGCCTGCTCTGCGGCGCCGAGCCAGTGGCGCCGGGGTTTGTCTATGAGACCGCCGGTCGCGGCGGGAGCGAGCCGCCGGGCGCGGATGCCGCGGATATCGCGACTGCGCGCGGGATGCTGATGGTCCATGACGCGGGTGCGCTGGAGGCGTGGTGCGATCAGGCGATCGCGGCGGAGCCCGCCAGCGTGCAGGCCTTCCGCGAGGGCAAGGGAGCGGCGATGGGGCGGCTGGTCGGGACGACGATGAAACTCGCCGGAGGCAAGGCGGACGCGACGGCGGTGCGGGAACGGCTCGAGCAGAAACTCGGGTAGCGAGTTTCCTGCGCCGGAAGTCACCGCAAGAGACACGGAGGACGCAGACCGACCGGGTAACTGCTGTTCTGCTGCGACCTTCGCGCCTTCACTTGTGAACTTCCTGACAACCAATGAAAAACGCCGCGACCCATTCGGATCGCGGCGTCGTCTTTGTGCTTCGTAGGTTCGCGTAGTGAGAAGGCTGCGTCAGGACCCGTGGTCGGCCTGATCAGCGTGCGACGAAGAAGGTGAGTTCGTCATCGCGGACAGGAGTCTTGAGTTGGTCGCAGGTGGTTTCGCTGACGATGAGTTTCTCGCCCGCATCGGCCGACTTGAGCGTCAGCGTGAAGGTCCGCTTCTCGCCGGGCTTCAGGACGCCCAGCACGCCGGTGAAGGTGAGTTTGTTGCCGTCCACAGTGGGGGCCTTGGGCGCCGTGCTGGAAACGAACGCGACGCCCGCGGGCAGGGTGACCGCGACCGCGACGTTGGTCAGATCGACCTGGCCCTGGTTCTCGACCTCGTAGCGGTAGACCTGGTTGTCGCCGACAAGCACGACGCCCTCATCATCGGTCAGGAGGGTTCCAAGGTCCGGCGAGCCGGAGACGCCGAAGTTGCAAGTCGCCGTGACGGCCTCAGCGCACTCGCACTTGACGGTGCCCGTGACCGCGACCTGGCCCGCGCCGGAAGTTCGCAGTTGCATGGAGATCGTCTTGCTCGCGCCCGCGGCCAGTTCTCCCAGGTTCCAGTTGACATTGCCCGCCGCCATCGCGCCGGAGTTGTCGGCCGAGACGAAGGCCGTGCCGGCGGGGAGGGTGGCGCGGAAGGTCGTGCCCTTGCACGTCGCGTCGCCCTTGTTGGAGACGGTGAACTTCACCACCGCAGCGCGCCCGATGAGCAGGCCGTTGGGGCACTCGGCCTTGGCCTCGAGCACCGGCTGCGTGACCTTGAGGCCGATCGCCTGGCTCTCGGCGGTCAGGTTGCCATCGGCCATCGCCGTGGCCTTGTTGGAGTAGGTGCCGGTCTTGGTCGCCTTGACCGGGAAGGTGAAGGAGCGGGTCTGGTTCGTGGCGAGGGTGCCCGCGTCGAACTCGACCATGTTCTTGTTGTCGCCGGTGGTCATGCCCGCCGGGAGCGGGTCGCGGACCTTGACGTTGCGGGCAGCGCCCGAGCCGGTGTTGGTGACATCGATCTTCACCGTCGCGGTCTCGCAGGCCATGATGTCCGCGGGGGTGATGGACTTGACGAGGCGGAGTGCCGGCTGGACGACGTTGATCGTCTGGCACAGCGCGTTGTTGTAGGACACCTCCGCGCAGTGGGTGATGGCGCCAGCGCCCGAGGCCGTGCCGTTGACATGGATGGTGCGGCTCTGGCGACCGGGCAGGGTGCCCAGTTCCCACGCCATCATGTTGCCGCTGGCCTTGCCCGCGGGCTCGGACGACATGAACTTGAAGTTGCCCGACGGCTCATCCGTGACGAGCACGCTGTTGAGGTCCATGTCCGTGAGGTTGGTGACGATGATGTCGTAACCGAAGTTCGAGCCGGCGACGACCTCGCCCGGGCTGGTGCGCTCGATCATGATGGCGGAGGTGTTCCGCTCGCCGGTGGGGAGGTACATCACGCTCGATCCAGAGCGGGGCGCGGCGGGCGCGGCTGTGCGGCGCTCGGGCTGGCGCTCCGGCTGACGTTCGGCGTCGGGCCGGGGAGTTGCGGCGCGCGGGGCCGGAGTGGTCGCGCGTCCTGAACCGTCATCGCGCGGGTACGCGTACCAGTAGTCCTCCTGCGAGCGCGTGTTCGTGGGCTTGTTCACCGTCATCGAGTCGCACGCGGCGACACCGGCGACCAGCAGCGCGCTCAGGCACGCGCGGGTCATCAACTTCTTCAGACTCATGGAGACCTCCGGAAAATGTGTTGGCTTGGATGGGTTTGCATATCCCGCGCTCGCGCCACCAGCACGCGGGAAGTTGTCCGAGGTTCGGGCGTAATGGCAGCGTCCGGGTTTCCCCAAAACGGTCCTGCTCACAGAATGTTCCAATGCCCTCGCGGCGGAACACGCCCGCGGGCCCCTGCACAAATAAATACTAGGGGGCACTAAGATAGTCATTGCTCCAACAGCGGTCAACGGGTTGACGGCCGCATCGCGCTTACCCGTCACTACACTGGCCCGGTGACAATGCCGCCTGCGTGAATCATTCCAGAGTAGAAGTGACCAACGTGAACCATTCATGAAACCACGCTTATTCAGGTGCTGCTCCAAAGGGAGTTGCGCATCAACGCTTCTCCCCATCCAACCCACAACTTATGCACCTTCAAGTATGTTGATTCTCGATTGGCTTGTGGTGAGCGGTGTTCTCCCCGGCCGACGATCGCTGAAACCTCGCCGCAGCCACACCCAAGTAGAGAGCCGCGGGGGCGTTGAACTGTGTCTTACAGGAGTTCTCATGCGCAGCCTGCTCGCCGGTGTGCCGTTCGTGCTATGTATCGCGCTCTGTGCCGCCGTCCGCGCTGCGCCACCGTCGGATGCCGAGTTGGGCGCGAGGGTCGATGCCATCGCCGCGGCGAGTATGGCGGAGCCCAACGCGGTGGGGCTTTCGGTCGCCGTGGCGCGCGGGGACAAAGTGATTGTCTCCAAGGGCTACGGCAAAGCCGACCTTGAGTTCGCTGTGCCGATGGACGCGCAGACCATGCTCCGCATCGGCAGCGTGACCAAGCAGTTCTCCGCCGCGGCCGCGATGAAACTGGTTGAGCAGGGCAAACTGTCGCTCGACGACACGCTCGACAAGATGCTGCCGGAGTTTCCGGCGACCGGACCGGTGACGCTGCGGCACATCCTGAACCACACCTCGGGCATCTGGTCGTACACGCAGGACGGGGCGTTCATGAAGCGAGAGGCATCGCTGGAGTTGACTCCGGCCGAACTCGTTGCCACGTTCAAGGACCGGCCGCTCGAGTTCCAGCCTGGCACGAAGTGGAACTACAGCAACTCGGCGTACTACCTGCTGGGCGAGATCGTCGCGCGGGCGTCGGGAAGGTCGTACGCTCAGTATGTGCAGGAGGAGTTCTTCACGACGTTGGGGCTGGATCGCACTCGCTATGAATCCAACCGGGAGGTGATGCGCAACCGCGCACAGGGCTACGGGTTCGAGGAGGGCGTATTGGTGAACGATCGCCCGATCGGCCCGGATGTGCCGGGCGCGGCGGGCGCGTTGCTCTCCAATGCCGAGGGGCTGGTGCGGTGGAGCCTCGCGCTCGCGGGGGGTAAGGTGGTGTCTGCGGACTCGTACGCGCAGATGACCACGCCGGGGGTGCTGCCCGATGGCAACGGGACCGAATACGGCTTTGGCCTTGGGATCGACACCTGGGAAAAACGCAAGCGCATCTCGCACGGCGGCGGAATCTTCGGGTTCTCATCCATGCTCGCGTACCTGCCCGATGACAAGGTGACGGTCGCGGTGATCTCCAACTGCGATGCCTTCAACCCCGGCAGGGTGGCCGACTCGATCATGCGGGCCGCACTGGGGCTTACGGAGTTTGTGGCCCTGGACTTGCCGGTCCATGCCGCGGAGGCATCGCGCTTTGCCGGCGAGTACGCGTCCGAGGAGGTCCCCTTCGAGATCAGTATCGTCGAGCGGGCTGGGCAGGTGTTCGCGCAGTCCCCGGGCCAGCGTGAGACGCGCCTGCTCTATCAGGGGAAGGGCGAGTTCCGGCCCGACTTTGACCATCAGGTGCGCATCGTGTTCCCGGCCGGAGACGGTCCCGCGGCGGGCCTTGTGCTGCACCAGGGCGGTGAACTGGCGGCGAAGCGGAAACCCTGATCGCACGCCAAGCATCCACGTTCAGCGCCAGTGATGGTGTGGATGAACAGGGAGCCGACGCGGCCTGTTGCGGCGACGAGTCTACATTTCTGCGTGCATGACCACTGGTGGAACCGCTTCTGTTGGGTGACCGTGGCGGAATGGCCGGCGTTGATCCGGAGGCGGTTGCTGGCCGAGTGGGCATGAGGCCTCGGAAGTAGCGACGCCCTCTCGTGCGAAAGAGTCAGTCCTATGCTAACCAAGTCGTTGTTCGTTGCCGCCGCGTTCGTCGTGTCATCCGATATGGCAGTGTTCCAGCGCGGTGCAGACTCGTCCCCCGCGCCACAACCCTCGCACAAGGTCGCTCCGGCAGTGCCTGCCGTCAAGAAGAATGAGCCACCAACACTCGCCGCGATATTCAAGGACGACACCGCTCGCAAGGCTATGGGGCTGGACAAACTCACCCCGGAGGAACAACAGCGGCTCGCCGCGGGCATCGAGGCCTACGCGGCTCCGTTTCGGCGGGTGGAAGCACGAGCATCCTTGCTCCGTCACGAGGCGGTGCAGTACCTTACCACGCGGGGTTGGGAGGAAGACCCAATACGAAAGATGGAAGACGAGGGATGGGACGAAGTTGAAGTAGTCGGTACCGAAACAATCAAGGTCGATCGGCACTCTCTCGCCCGCGAACTACTGGCCGTGAAGGTCTTGGGTCGCAAGAACTACTACAGCAGCCGTTTCCGTGATGAAATCAGTCAGCTCGATAAGATCATCCTTCGCTCTGGCACCATGTGGGGCATGGACATGTTCCGCTCATTGACCATCATCGGAAAGGACGGGACGGAGATCGAACTCAAGAAGGTGGATGTCGATACGTGGCGATGAACGAAGCTGATTTTAAGAGGCTGATGGAGACCCTGCTCCGCGAGAGCCGCGAAACGCCGTGGTTGGAGTTCAAGTGCAACTACGCCCATCCTGAGCGGATTGGCGAATACGTCTCCGCCCTATCGAACTCGGCCGCCCTGCATGATCGCGATGAGGGATACATCGTGTGGGGCATTGAGGACCGCACTCGCAAATCGGTGGGCACAACATTCGAC
>CAYMWG010000199.1:4827-5442 GCA_964393765.1 uncultured Phycisphaeraceae bacterium | reverse complement strand
GAGCCGACCCGCGAGATCGACAAGCCGTTCCTCGTGTCCATCGAGGACGTGTTCTCGATCAAGGGGCGCGGCACGGTCGCGACGGGCCGAATCGAGCGCGGGATCGTGAAGGTCGGCGACGCCGCCGAGATCGTCGGCCTCCAGCCCCAGAACAAGGCCACCGTCGTGACGGGCGTTGAGATGTTCAACAAGACCCTCGACCAGGGGCAGGCCGGCGACAACGTCGGCATCCTGCTCCGGGGCGTTGAGAAGGGCGATATCGAGCGCGGGCAGGTCGTCTGCAAGCCCGGCTCCATCAAGCCGCACACCAAGTTCAAGGGCCAGGTCTACGTCCTGACCAAGGAAGAGGGCGGGCGTCACACGCCGTTCTTCTCCGGCTACCGCCCGCAGTACTACTTCCGCACCACCGATGTCACGGGCTCGCTCAAACTGATGGGCGGGGCCGAGATGTGCATGCCCGGCGATAACATCGAGATCGAGGTCGATCTGGGCGAGAAGCCCGTCGCGATGGAGCCGGGCCTCCGGTTCGCCATCCGCGAGGGCGGACGAACGATCGGGTCCGGCACTGTCACGAGCATCATCGCGTAATGGGCTCGACCTGATCTGAGTTCACAT
>CAYMWG010000199.1:0-4817 GCA_964393765.1 uncultured Phycisphaeraceae bacterium | reverse complement strand
ACATAATGCCCGGCGGCGGCAGCGCTGCGGGGAAACACGGTTTGCAACAATCCTGGCCCATCGGCTCGCGCCGGTGGGCCGGTTTGACGAACAGGACTTCCTGAAACGAGGTATTTCCGATGGCCAAGAGCAAGGGCACAGCCCGCGAGTATGTGTGGCTTCAGTGTTCAGAAACGGGCGACCTGAACTATCGCACCGAGATCAACGTCAAGGGCGGCATCGCCGAGAAACTCAAGAGCGGTTTCAAGAAGTACAGCCCGCGCCTCCGCAAGCACACGCTGCACAAGGTAAAGCGCAAGTAAAATGGCCAAATGGCAAATTCCCAAACTGCCAAATGGGAGTTCGACTTTGGCAGTTTGGAGCTTTGGCTATTTGGCAATTTGACCTACGCCGGTAGCTCAATTGGTAGAGCAGCGGATTCCAAATCCGCAGGTTGCGGGTTCAAGTCCCTCCCGGCGTGTTCATTGCCGTTTGTCCCTCGGTCCTTTTCCCCACTTTCCACGCAGAGCATCCACCATGTCAATGGGCATCTACAAGCAGGGACAGGGCTACTGGGTCCGCGTTCTCACCGCCGCGCTCCTCGCGGTGGCCACGCTCGGCGCGGCGGGCTGGATGGCCGGCCAGGCGACCCGCCTCGAAGCAAAGCTGCCGAGAAACTCCTGGCGGCTGGCCATCGACAGCGCTACCGGCGAGATCGCGCCCGGGCAGCAGGTCGTGCTGCTCGCGGCCCCGGACCCGCGCGGCGGCACGCAGGCCGAACTCGGATCCGCGACGGTCCAGAGTTTCGATGCCGCGAGCCAGGAACTGGTCGTCAACGCCGTGCAGATGAAGGCCGAGGGCACCGACCCCAGTTCTGCGAGTGCCGTCTCGGGCTCCTCGTCCACCGCGCCCTTCGCGGCCCGGTTTGACGTGGCCACCGGGATTGCACCGATCGAGACCACGCTGCTCGTGGGCCTGGTGGTCGGCTTCGTGCTGCTGCTGGGCGCGGTGCTGACGTACTACTTCACCGGCGTCAAAGCCGGGACGGTCGAGTTCCTCATCTCGACGGACATGGAGATGAAGAAGGTCAACTGGTCCACGCGCCGGGAGATCATCGGCTCCACCTGGGTGGTGATCGGCGCGTGCGTGATCATCGCCGGATTCCTCTTCGGCATCGACATCATTTTCCAGGGGTTCTTCCGCTGGATCGGCATCCTCGTGGACGCGGGCTGAGCGGCCCTGGAGCGATCAACGGGCTTTGGGCAAACAGGAGACGGTGGTGATCAAGCCGGACACAAGAAAAGGGACCGCCACGGCGGCCGACCCGACAGCGCTGCCCGTCGAAGAGGAACCCATCCGGCGCGAGGGGATGGACTGGTTCACGCTCCGCGTCGCCTCCAACAAGGAGAACTCGGTCCGCGAGACGCTGCTCCGCAAGGTCCAGATCGAGAAGATGATCCACCTCGTCGGGCGCATCCTCGTGCCGACCGAGAAGACCAAGACCATCAAGGGCGGCAAGCACCGGATCGTCGAGACGAAGTTGTACCCGGGCTATGTGTTTGTCGAGATGCGCCTCGAGCCCGATGGCCGCATCCCCCAGGACGTCTTCTTCCTCATCAAGGAGACAACGGGCGTGGGCGACTTTGTCGGCACCGCGGGGCGTCCGACGCCGCTGCACGGGCACGAGATCGAGAAACTCCACATCGATTCGCGTCGCCCCGAGGAAGAGGCCACGATCAAACTGGTCTTCCAGAAGGGCGAGCCCGTCACCATCAAGGAAGGCCCCTTCCAGGGCTACGAGGGGACGGTCGATGAACTCGTCCCCGACAAGGGCCTGGTCCGCGTGCTGGTCACCATCTTCGGCCGTCAGGCTCCCATCGAGATCGAGGAATGGCAACTGGGCAAGACCGGGCAGGACTGAGGCGTCCTCTCCCGCGGAACCCTGCGACTTCCAAAGGCCCGGCACAGTCCGGGCCTTTTTTATTGGGTCGGGCTCAAACTGCCGCGACGATCTGGGCCCCCGGCACTAAACTGCGGCGACTACTTTTCAGGAGCCTCGCATGTTCGAGTTGGTCCGCGTTGTGTCCAAGGGTGAGGCCGAGGCGCTAGTGGTCGGCGTGTTCAAGGACCGCAAACTCGACAGCGCGACCCGCGCACTGGACGCCGATGGCTCGATCGCGCTGGCTGCGGCCCGGCCCGAATGCACCGGCGATGTCGGGCGCATCGCCGAGGCGTATCCGCCGGGGCGAGGGCACAACCGCGTGCTGATCGTGGGCCTCGGAGATCGCGCCAAGTTCAACCCCGGCTCGCTGCGGACCATCGGCGGTGCGCTGGGACGCCGCCTTGCGCAGACCAAGGACTCGCGCGTTGACATCGAGTTGGCAGGTGCGCTGACGGACGCCAAGCCGCGGATCAAGGCGGACTTTGCCGGTCGTTGTCTCGGGGAGGGCCTGGGACTGATCGCCTGGAACTTCACGCGCTTCAAGGGCAAGGGCACGCCCGACCGCCCGAAGAAGACGCCGCTGTTTGTCCGTTCCTCCGACGGCGCGTTCCAGGAAGGCCTGGAGCGGGGCCTTGCGCTGGCCGCGTCGACCAACATCGCGCGCGATCTTTCCGAGACGCCGCCGAACATCGCGACCCCGGCGTACATCGCGGTTCAGGCCCGCGCGATGGCCAAGGCCGTGGGGCTCTCGTGCCGCGTGATGGAGGAGAAGGAACTCGAAAAAGAAAGACTGATCGGCCTGCTGAACGTGGGCAAGGCATCGGAGAACCGGCCGTGCATGATCCGGCTGGAGTACACGCCCAAGAGTGCGGGACGCAAGTCCAAGGGCGACAAGCCCATCGTCCTCATCGGCAAGACCATGACCTACGACACCGGCGGCCTGTCGATCAAGCCGACACCGGGCATGGCGGGCATGAAGCGTGACAAGGATGGCGGGTGCGCGGTGCTGGGCGCGATGCACGCGGTCGCCACCGTCATCAAGCCCGATCAGCGCGTCGTTGCGCTGCTGGCCGTCGCCGAGAACTCGATCTCCGATGAGGCCTACCGCCCCGACGACATCATCGTCTACCGCAACGGCGTGAGCGTCGAGGTGACCAACACCGATGCCGAGGGCCGCCTCGTTCTTGCCGATGCGCTGATCTGGGCGTGCGAGAAGGAAAGCCCGGCGTGCATCGTGGACCTCGCCACGCTCACCGGCGGCGTCGTCACCGCCCTTGGCTCGACGTTCGCGGGCATGTTCTGCGAGGATGACCGCCTGCGCGAGCGCCTGCAGCGCGCGATGGACACCTCCGGCGAGCGCTGGTGGCGGCTGCCGCACGACCAGGAGTACAACGACATGATGAAGTCGAACTCCGCCGACATCGTGAACTCGAACCCCAACCGCAAGGCCCACCCCATCCAGGGCGCGGCCTTTTTGTCGTTCTTTGTGGACAAGTCCGTGCCGTGGGCGCACATCGATATCGCCGGCGTTCACGCCGTCGATTCGGACTCGGGGCCATTCATCAAGGGTCCGACCGGCTGGGGCGTGCGACTGCTGGCGGACTTCCTCACGCGCTAGGTCGCAGCGTTTGTTCCGTGGTGTTGTAAAAGGCCACGCACCCCTCGGGATGGAGAAGGACATCTGGAACCTTGCCACATCACCGCGCGCACAGTCGCTCCCGATGAGCGGCACTGACAAAGGCCCGGAGCCGGTCTTCGTTCTGCCCGGTCTCGGCGTCGATGCGTCGCTGCTGATGCGTCTGCTGGACCACCACCCCGGGGTCCGCGCTGCCGAAGATTCGCCCGATCTCAAACTCGGTCCTGAAGACTCAATGCGAGAGGCGGTGGACTCGCTCATCGCGAGCGCATCCCGCGATGCCTCGATGAGTCTGCGCCATCGGGGGGAGGGGCGGCCCGCATCCGTTCCCCTCCGATGGGTCTGCACGCGCTTCGGTGCGGGTCCTCGATCGCGCCTTGACTCATTGCTCAAGGCGTTCCCTTCAGCGCGCGTGCTCGCACTCATCCGCGATGGACGCGACGTGATCGTGGAGCAGCGTCTGGCTTCGCTCCGAGCCTCCTCCTACGACGGCCTCTCGCCAGAAGCGCGCGCCCATGCCGTCGCCGCGGCGGCGTTTCATTCGGCAGGACCTGGCGCGGTGAGCCGTGCCCGGGTGCCGGTGAACCTTTTCTGCCCGGTATCTCTGCGCGTACACACGAACCGCTGGATCGAATCCCTGCGCCCGGTTCATCTCGCGGCGGAACTGGCGGGCGATCGGGCCAAGGTCATCCGCGCCGACGATTTCGTAGCGGAAACGTTCCGCGCCCACGCATCGGTGTGTGTCTGGCTCGGCCTCGCGGGCGATGCCGCGGACATTCTGGGCGCGGTGGAATCGGCCCGCGGGCAGGTTGGCGCTGCGACTCGGCGGGGTGTGTGGCGGGAGGTGCTGAGCGAGGCGGACATTGCCGCGTTCAAGCGGATGGCCGGCGAACTGCTCGTTGAACTGGGCTACGAGCAAGGCACCGGCTGGTAGACTGCGGTCGGGAAAGCAGAAGGAACTCAGAGAGAGCAGAGCAAGCGGGAGGGAGCAGAGGAAATGCAGCCCGTCCGGACGCGTAGAAGTCGCCTCTGTACAACAGAGACCGGAGCGCCCCCCCCGAGCGACGGGTTGCGCCCCACGCGCCGCTTTGCAATGACACTCACGCCTGCTCTTGCAACGCTTCCGGCGCAACCCGTCGCTTGCGCTCCGGGCTCTGACAAAGCAGTCGGAACTATACAGATTTGATCGCCTGAATCTGTACAATCCGAGGACATCTGTACAATCCGTGTTCCTGCACTGAGTAGGAACGGAGTTGACCC
>CAYMWG010000198.1:0-5450 GCA_964393765.1 uncultured Phycisphaeraceae bacterium | reverse complement strand
ACGGGCTAGGCGAATCGTGTCAGCGCATCCGGTCCGGATGCTCTTGTTCAGCGTTGGGATGGAGTTTACGCTGCCCGTGGGCTGCCAGGGGATTCCCGCACCTTGGGTGACCCGAACGCTCCACGCTTCCATTGCGCATCGTCAAAGTCGTCCGCACGATCATCTACCCCGTGCCGCGCAGGCGCGGATCGGAGAGCCCATCATCCTGCCGGCACTGGTGGGCGTGCTCGTATGGCTGGGTCTGTACCATCGAGATCCGGGCCTTCGAGCATTCCTGAGGGTTCGAAGTACTCGCGAGAAGTACTTCCTGCCGAGGCTCCGATCACGCTGCTCCCATCACCCTGGCCACGTGCAACGTATCGGCGTGCTGCTGAAAGCGGACCGCCTTGCCGCCGGCAACCCGCCAGACGTGGACGATCTGCGTGTTCTGGGCCCGCCCGGTGGCCTTGCAGGTGCCGTGATAACGCCCCAGCGCGACAACGGCATCTCCGGCATCAAGGATCTCCTCGACCACCACTGCAAACCCGTCCCACTCGCTGATGCAGCGGGCGAACACGCCCTGCAGTACCGCTTCGGGCCCCCTGTATGGATTGCCATCCGCGTACGGGAAGTTCTCCGCCTCGTTCCAGACGATGTCTTGGCTCATCCGTCCCAGCACTCCGGGCACATCGCCTGAGGAGAACGAGTTGTAGATCGCCCGAATGAGGTCGACGTTTGCCTTGGACATGATCTATCTTTCGAGGGTCATGACTAGCTGAGCGGGGTGTTTCGACAGAGTGTAAGCAGGACTTGGTAGAGGTCCTGGCGGCGGTGGTTGAAGCGGAACTCGCACTCCTTGAGGTGGAAGAGGAAGGTGCTCGGGTGCATGCCTTTGAACCTGGCCAGCCTGCTCTTGACGTAGCCCCAGAAGCCCTCGATGCCGTTGATGTGATTGCCGCGGACACGTCGGCTGCTGAACTCGTTGCGGGAATGATCCACGCGCAGGTGCTTCTTGTAGCCCAGGTCCACCAGGCCGGCGCAGCCGCGGTTTCCTTCGCGGTCCTCCCCGCCTTCGCGGCCGGGTCGCCGACAATGGCGACCGACGACACGGACGCGCAGGCGAAGGCGCTCGCGAAACTTGATGACGATTGGTCAAAGGCCGCGGCGTCGAGGGACGCGGAGCGCGTGGCATCCTTCTACGCCGAAGATGCGGTCGCTTATCCGCTCAACGAGCCTGTGGCCACCGGCCGCGCTGCGGCGAAGAAGGTTTGGGCCGCGTACTTCGCCGACCCCACCTTCACGATCTCCTGGAAGACGACCTACGCCGAGGTGTCGAAGAGCGGCGAACTCGGCTTCACCGCGGGCACCTATGAAGATTCATTCAAGGGACCCGATGGCAAAGTGGTCAACGAGAAGGGCAAGTATCTCTGCACCTGGATGAAGCAGAAGGACGGGACGCGGAAGGCCGTCCACGACATGTGGAACTCGGATGCCAAGTAAATAGGACCGGCAACGGCACCGTCTCAGACCCTGCCTCCCCGCGTCACCACGCACTGGAAGACCTCGTCGAGGGGCCTGCCAAAGACCCGCGCGATCTGGAACGCCGCTTCCAGCGTCGGGGAGTACTTCCCGCCCTCGATGGCGTTGATCGTCTGACGGCTGACGCCGATCCGGTCGGCAAGGTCCTGCTGTGTCATCTCCCCGTGCATGAACCGGAGTGTCCGGATCTGATTTTGCAGGACCATCTTTGGCACGATCACTTTGCCGCGGGTCATTCTCACACCCCCCGGCGGTAGTAGACCAGCCGCATAACGAACCCGAGCACCTCGGATAGGAAGAGCGAGAGCAGCAGCAGGTGCGCGATCCAGACGTTGTCGATCGAGAAGATCATCCCTGTGATCGCGGCGAACACGCCCGTAGCAAGCAACCAGCCCGAGTTGCTCTCGGCCCGCCACCCGATCAGCCGGTCGCGCTCATCGCGCCCCTCCGGTCGCCTCCTCCCCGCGAGCGCCGCGACAACGAGCCCGGCCACGAGCAGCACCACCATCAGCCCGGTGGCAACCATGAACAGCGCCGCGTACGCGGGCAGGGCCGTGACGCCCGCCGCGAGCATGCGTCCCGCGATAACGGAATAGGCAGCCAGCGCGAGCACGGTCGCGATCAGTTGAATCCAGACGCTCTTTTCTTCGAACGATCCGCCCATTGCGCTCTCCTGCGAGTCCTTTGGTGTGACGTAGTTATTCGACATCGTGTCAAGTATACATGACACGGATGACAAGTCAAGTATACTTTACACAAAGACGGACAATGCGATTCCCCGGGGACATCCGTCAGGGGGTCGCAAACGCCCTCATTCCCCGCACGGCCCGGGGGTATCCTTGCCTTCCGGGCCGGAGTTTGCGAGACTATCCCCCGAACTCAGAGACGGCCCGGAGTCACTGCTGGAGTCCTTCATGACAAAGTCCATCTGCTGCATTCTTCTGTGTCTGCTGGGTGGCTGCGCCACTGCCCAGCGGGCTAGGCCCACCATTGGTCAAGCATCCGGAGCCGCATCCATGAGGCTCGGAAACTTCTCCGTGAGTCTGGCTGTCAAGGACCTGGCCGCATCGCGTGCGTTCTATGAAAAACTCGGCTTCCGCAAGGTCGGCGGCGAGCCGGCACAGAACTGGTTGATCCTGCAGAACGACACCGCCACGATCGGTCTGTTCCAAGGGATGTTCGACAGGAACACGCTGACGTTCAATCCCGGCTGGGATCGTTCCGGTGGCACCTTGCCCGATTTCGATGACGTGCGCGAGTTGCAACGAGTGCTCAAGAGCCGCGCCCTCACGCTCGCATCGCAAGCCGACGAGTCAACCTCGGGCCCCGCGAGCCTGATGCTGCTCGACCCGGACGGCAATCCGATCCTTCTCGACCAGCATGTGCCCAGCCCGCCCGCCCTCCGGTCCTCGCGCAAGTGATGCACTTCTCAGGGGCGCTCGGCGATGAACACTTCCTCTCGCCACCGGCACTCCATGTGCGCGGCGGTCTTTGCCGCGACCGGGCGGCCGAGCAGGCGGCTCACGCAGTGCAGCGACGCGTCGATCCCCGCGGAGATTCCGGCGGCCGTAACGATCCGTCCGTTGTCGACGACGCGGTCGTTCTCGCGTACAGTCGCGCGGGGCGCGGCCGCGCGGAGCAGGTCAAGGGCCAGGTGGTGCGTGGTGGCGTGCAGGCCATCGAGCAGCCCGGCTTTGCCCAAAAGCAGGGCGCCGGTGCAGACCGATAGCACGATCTCGGCCTGCGGCGCGGCCTTTCGCAGATAGCCGATGACCGGCTCGTGCGTCAACAGCGCTCGCGTCCCCTGACCGCCGGGAATGACGAGAAGATCCGTGCGCGGCGCGTCCGCAATGGCGTGGTGCGATTCGACCCGCAGCCCGTTCCGCGCGGTGATGAGTCCGCCCCGCTCCGACACCGTCGCGACCTCGAAGGGCCGGGTCGAGTTGATCTCGCCGGTCACGGCGAAGACCTCGAACGGTCCCGCGAAGTCGAGCACTTCAACGCCGTCGAATAGGAGGATAGTAACTTGGCGCGGGCGGGTCATGCGTGACAAAGAGAGAACTGCTCGGGGTAGCGACGCGGACCATGCGTGTACGCGTCAAAGGAACAGCATTGATCACGCCAGGTCGTTGATGAACAGCCCGGTCGCGAGTTTCGGGTAGAAGAACGTGCTCTTCTGCGGCATCAGTTCCCCCGCGCGGCTCACGGCCTTCACGGATTCGAGGGGCGTTGGACGGAGGATGGCCGCGAGTTGGGGGACGAATCCCCTGCCGCCGCCCGAGCCCTTCTCGTTGCCCGCGCCGATTTCCGCGACCTCGGCGATGGTGTGCGGGAAAGCCCATTTGACGGGTTGTTTGCCGTTGAGCAAGGGCTGCGCGATGCGTTCCACAAGGACGTGTTGCACAAACGCGACGTCGAGCTCGCGCCAGGCCTTGCACTTGTCAGGGAACTGAGCCGCGAGCGGGTCCGCCTCGCGCGGAGCCACGACCGCGGCGTTGCCGGTAGCAAAGTCGAACAGGCCGATGCGCGGATCGCCCAGCAGGCTGAGTTGGTGTACCGCGCGCTCGAGTTCCGGCAAGCCCCCGGTGACGGACTCCATCTTGAGGTGACCGTCGGCGGCGCGCACCAGCGCATCCCATGAATAGTCGCGCATCCCGCCGAGGACGCGGTGTGTCGGCCAGATCGCCAGACCGGGATCGCTCATGCTCACCAGGACCATCATGCAGCGGCGCGCCGGGTGGCCATCGGGCAACGCGCCGTGTACTTCCAAGCCTCGAAGGTAGTTGAGCGCGGTGTTGTACCGGTGGTGGCCGTCGGCGATGAAGATGTCCTCGCCCGCGAGCGCTTGCTGATAGGCCGCGATGTCCGCCGCGTCCTCCAGCGCCCACACCTCGTGCCTCACGCCGTCATCGGTGTCGGCCGTGACATCCGGCTCGCGCGCAGCACAGATGCGGGCCATGACCGCGGTCGCCTGGCCCTTGTCGTCGGGGTGGAGCCCGAAGATCGGTGAGAGTTGGGCCTTCGTTGCCTTCATCAGGGCAAGGCGGTCTTCCTTGGGGCCGGAGAAGGTCTCTTCGTGCGGGAGGATTCCGCCCCCCTGACGAGCGCCGAAGGGAAGCGTCTCGACAGTGCACGCCATACCGCTGCGCTGCAGTGTGCGACCTGATGAGTTGAACGTCTGGCGGTAGGCAAACATCCGCGGCGCGGCGGACCTGATGAGCGTGCCGTCGGCGAGCCAGTTGCGGAAGGTTGCACCTGCCGCGGCGTAGGTTTCGGCGGGCCCGAGTTCCTTTGCGGGCAGGTGAGGAAGGTCGATGGCCACGACGTTCTTCGCGTTGCGGCCGAGCAGCGCGGCCTTGCTCGCTGAGTCGAGAACGTCGTACGGCGGGGCGATGAGCGTCGAGACATCGCCGGTGCCCGACGAGTCTGTTTGGCGGGCGAACTCGACTGCACGGAAGGGGAACACCTGGGGCATCGCGGAACTCCTGGATTGCGGAGGCGACTATATGGGCTGAAGAAAGCAGCAAAGCAGCAAAGCAGCAGAGCAGCAGAACAGCAATGCAGCAAAAGAGGGCGAGGAGCAACGCAGCACCGAGCGAGGGTCAAGCACCGATTGTGATTGACGCCGATCCGGAATGGGGTCTTATTTGCTGATCTGCTGCTTTGCTGCTTTGCTAACTTCGCCCAGCGGTGACCGTCCTTCGACGATCGGGCCGCGCGAGCCGGGCTGGACGACGAGGTCGATGAACGCGCGGTACTCGCCCTCGGCCTCGGCGATGTCGCGGTTGAAGTAGGCGAGAAACACGGCCGGACCACGCCGGGTGGCGAGCGAGCGGGCACCCTCGGTGCCGAGCACCGCAACCACGGTGCGCGAGACGGTGCCCGCGGCGGCATCGCTCAGCAGTTTGGAGAGTGGCTCGCGGTAGCGGCCG
>CAYMWG010000197.1:2279-5570 GCA_964393765.1 uncultured Phycisphaeraceae bacterium | reverse complement strand
CCCCCATCCCGATCTCCCGCCTCACCATCGAGCGCCGCACGCCGATGGCCCGACTCGCCGAGTCTTTCTGGGTCCGCCGCCTTGCCCTCGCCGCGAGTCTGCTTCTGGCGATCGGCATCGGCGCGTGGGGCACCTTCATCGGGATCAGAAACTGGCCGGGTAGCGAAGTAGGCGGGTCCGGCGCGGGCACACCGGGCAAGGGCGGCCCGCTTGCCAGGCACGATCTTGCGCCGAGCCTGCCGGATTCGCCCACCGACTCCGGTATCGGCGAAACGCTGCTCGCCTCCGTCGATCCTGTCATCGCGGCCTACACCGTGCTCGGCGCGACCTCCGCACTCTCAGGACCGGCCATCGCCGCGGACGGCAGGGTTTTCGCCGAATCCGAACTGCTCGAACTCGCCGTCGACGGACGGCTGGCGATTGTCGTCAGCGGGGATGCCCGCTCGCTCTCTGAGCGTGTGAATCGTTCCGCGACATCCGGCAGCGATTACACCGTGCGATCGCTCAACTTGAGCGCGGCGAACGCCTCGATGTCCCCGCTCGTCGCGGCCATGAACCGCGAGTCGCTCCTGCCGCGCAGTGAGTGGCCCGCGGCGCTCCGGAATCCCTGGTCCGGGCGCACCGCTTTGGCTGGCGAGTCGTTCAACCTCACCTATCTGGAAATGGCCACCGAGTCCGACCCAGACAGTTTGCGCTCCGCGCTCGCGGCGTGCGGACTGCTGGGCCGCAATGGAGGGGGAGGGGGCGAACGTGCGACGGGCCGCACCGTCCGCGTGCTCATGCTCGAAGAGCCTGTCGATCAGGCCCCCGCCGCCGATGCCGCGAGCGTCCTGTGGTGGTCGGCCTCGCCCGCGAAGTGGTCGCGCCCGGTGCTTATTCCGGTGATCATCGAAGAGTGATCCGGGTCGGCTGGTTGTCCTTGGTGGCACCGCTCTAAAGCGCGGTGCGCACACCATCATGTGACCACGATGCTGACCATCTTGCCCGGCACCACCACCACCTTCTGAATGGTTTTGCCCACCAGCGCGGCCTGCACCTTCTCGTCCGCCATCGCCGCGGCCTCGTACGCCGCCTTGTCCGCGCCCGCCGGGACGGTGATCTTCGCACGCACCTTGCCGCCCACCTGCACGGGCACCTCGACCGTGTCGTCCACGAGCAGGGTCGGGTCCGGGACCGGGAAGGACTGGTACGCCAGCGACCCGCGGTTCCCAAGGCGGGCCCACAACTCCTCGGCCATGTGCGGGGCGAAGGGCGCAAGCACGAGCGCGATGCGAGCGAGTTGATCGCGGGTGAGACCCGCCGCCGCGCCCCCGCCGCTCGCGCTGGTCGCGACATTGACAAACTCGATCAGCGACGAGATCGCGGTGTTGAATGCGAGCCGCGGAACATCGTTCGCGACTTTCGCGACCGTGCGGTGCAACTGCTTCTCGACGCCCGCATCCGGCTCGGCGCGCAACCGAAGTTCCCCGGTCTGCTCATCGACCGCCAGCCGCCACAGGCGCTGCAGGAAGCGGAAGATGCCGACGGCGTCGCGTGTATTCCAGGGCTTGCTCTGCTCCAGCGGCCCCATGTACATCTCGTAGAGCCGGAAGGTATCAGCCCCGAACTCCGCGATCACGTCATCGGGGTTGACCACGTTCTTGTACCGCTTGGACATCTTCGTGAGGACGGGCGTGACCGTCTCGCCCGTCGCGGCCACAACGTGCCTTCCCTCGGAGACTTCCTTGACCTCGTCGGTCGGGACGATCGTCTTGTCCGCCCGCTGATATGCGAAACTGGTGATGAGACCCTGGTGGAAAAGTCTGGCGAACGGCTCGGAAGTGGACACCTCGCCCAGGTCGAACAGAATCTTCTGCCAGAAGCGCGAGTACAGCAGATGGCCGACCGAGTGCTCCGACCCGCCGATGTAGATGTCCGTTCCGCCCGATCCAGAAGCACCCAACCAATATTTCTCCGCCTCGCGCCCCACGAATCGCTCGCGGTTCGTCGGGTCGCAGTACCGCAGGAAGTACCACGATGAGCCGGCCGAGCCCGGCATCGTGTTGGCCTCGCGCCGCACCGGCGTTTCCGGCGCTAGAACATCCGGGCTGACCCCCGCCGCACCCGCCGTGGTGTTCATCCAAGTTGTGGCCTTGGCCAGCAGCGGCATCGGCTCATCGGACTCGACCGGCGAATAGTCGGCCAGTTCCGGCAGGCTCACGGGGAGCGCGGCCTCCGAGACCGGGTAGTGCCGCCCCTGCGCATCAAAGACGATCGGGAACGGCTCGCCCCAGTAGCGCTGGCGCGAGAACGCCCAGTCGCGCAGGCGGTAGTTCACCTTTCGGTTGCCGTGGCCGGTCGCCTCCAGCCAGTCGATGGCGCGGGCCTTGGCCTGCGCGGTGGGCAACAGGTCGAGCGTGACGCCGACGTCCTTTGCATTTGCGCTTGACGAGTTGACCGCGTAGCCCTGTCCGGCGAACGCCGCGCCGCCGGCCGCGAAGTGCTGCCCCGAGCCGAACTGCTCGCGCATGTCCGCCAGCGTCCCCATCGCGGCGATCGCGTCGATGTACTCTCCGGAGATCGAGCCGCGGGCTGTGACGGCCGCCGCGCTCCCATCGCCTTCGTTCGCCGGCGGCGCCTCCCGGCGCGTCCGCACAGCCGCGAGAACCTCCGCGAACAAGTCGGGGCCCATATCGGCGGTGGTCGAAAGACCGAGAAAGTCCGCCAGCACGCGCTTCCAGTCGCCGGCCTCCTCCTCGTGCGTGGCGTGCCGGACATAGAACGCGATCGCCAGGTGCGCGCGCGGATAGACCACATCGCGGATCGGCAGTCTGTACCGCTTCGCAAACTCGAAGTCGCGCTCATCGTGCGCGGGCACCGCCATGATCGCGCCGTGCCCGTACCCCATCAGAACATAGTCCGCCGTCCACACCGGGATCATCTTGCCCGTCGCGGGGTTGATGCAGTGAAGCCCGGTGAACACGCCGGTCTTCGCTTTGGTGTCCGCCATGCGGTCGACTTCCGACCGGTTTCTCGCAGCGGTCACATAGGCGCGGAGCGCTTCAACATCAGAGCCCTCGGGCGTTTCGTCCCCGTCGAGCGCCGCCTGTACCAGAGGATGCTCCGGCGCGATGACCATGAACGTCGCGCCGAAGATCGTGTCGGGGCGGGTGGTGAATACACGGATGGTCTCGCCACCGTTTCCCGCGGCACCGCTGCCTTTGGTGGGACCGCTGCCTTTGGTGGCACCGCTGCCCTTGGTGGCACCGCTGCCTTTGGTGGCACCGCTGCCTTTGGTGGCACCGCTGCCTT
>CAYMWG010000197.1:575-2179 GCA_964393765.1 uncultured Phycisphaeraceae bacterium | reverse complement strand
TGCCTTTGGTGGCACCGCTGCCTTTGGTGGCACCGCTGCCTTTGGTGGCACCGCTGCCTTTGGTGGCACCGCTCTCCAGAGCGGTGCGCAAATCCCCCTCTCTCAAAGCCGAATGACTCCAGCCCAAACTACCCAGTGGCGACGAAACCTCGGGATGAATGAAGCTCCATGGATATTCCGTCGGCTGGATGCACAGTCCCGCCTTCACCGGGTTCCTCACCATGTAGTACAGGAACCTGGAGAACCACCGATAGTCCCGGATCACATGGTCAAACCGCTCGTCCTGCCAGAGGTGTCCACCCTCGCCACGGGTAAACGCGCGCGCACTGAACTTCTTGACGCTCGACACAAGCTCACCGAGTCGGATACCGTCGAACGGGCGAACGATCCAGTGGACATGATCAGGCATAACGGTCGCCGCGTAGACGCGGCACCGGCAATCGTTCCAATGGAGCATCGCACCAAGAACCGCCGTGCGATCGTCGGGTGAGAGCGTCACGCCATCACGGCATCGCCATGTCACGAAATAGGTGGCGTCATCGAGTTCGATGTGTGGCAAGTTCCGAACAAAGGAAATGAGGTCCGCCGGACTCGCGTCGCCCGGTGGGTATGGGTTTCTTCCCCTAAAGCCTTCGGCGTAAAGCAGCACCGCCTCGTCATCCGAGGCGTTCAACGCTCGATAGGCCTCTTCACCCGGCCGGACGAATGCACCGCTCTGGAGAGCGGTGCCACCAAGAGACTCACCGAGAGGGCTGCCAACGGCGATGCCATTTGCCTCAACGATCTCAAAGTCGATCTCCGCTCCCTCGCTCCGGCCGATCCACTCCGTCTGCATCGCCTTGGTCGAGGCGGGCCAGTCCACCGTCTCCAGGTCGCGCAGCAACCGCTCGGCATACGCCGTGATGCGGAACATCCACTGGCGCAGCGGCTTCCGGAGCACCGGGTGCCCGCCGCGCTCCGAGCGGCCATCGATCACCTCATCGTTCGCGAGCACCGTCCCGAGTTTCGGGCACCAGTTGACGATGGCCTCATCGATGTAGGCCAGCCGCTGATCATCAATGATCTCTCGCTGCTCATCGCCCGAGAGTTCGTGCCACCTGCGCGTGCCCGGAGGCTCTCCTCCGATGACGCCCAGCGTGGCCGCGGCCCCGACATTCACCAACTCGCCATCGAGCCCGATGCGCAGGTCGCCGCCCTCCAGCGCGCCCACCAACTCCGCGATCGGGCGCGCTCTCCCGCCACCCATCGCCGTGGTGTCGTACCACGCGTTGTACGCCCGCAGAAAGATCCACTGCGTCCACTTGTAATACGCCGGGTCGATCGTCGAGACCTCGCGCGACCAGTCGTAACTGAAGCCGAACCGCTTCAACTGTCGCCGGAAGTTGTCCGTCGCTTGCTTCGTTGTGATCGACGGATGGATCCCCGTCTGGATCGCGTACTGCTCGGCGGGCAGGCCGAAGGCATCCCACCCCATCGGGTGCAGCACGTTGCGCCCCTGCATCCGCATGAACCGCGAGACGATGTCTGTCGCCGTGTAACTCAGCGGGTGGCCCACATGCAGCCCCGCGCCCGACGGGTACGGAAACATGTCCAGGCAATAGAAC
>CAYMWG010000197.1:0-565 GCA_964393765.1 uncultured Phycisphaeraceae bacterium | reverse complement strand
AGGCATCGAAACCCGGCTGGCCCGGGTTGGGCTGCGCGAACGTCGCGTGCTCCTCCCAGAACCGCTGCCACCGCAACTCGATCCGGTCGGCCAGCGCGGCGGTGTACCTGTGCGGGGGGGGCGGCGGCGCGGCATCGCTCAGCGCACCAGCACCGGTGCTGCTCGCGGGGCTGGGCGGGTCCTTCGGGCTGCTGCTCGGAGTGGACATCCAGAGACGCTAGGCCGGGCGCGATACGGCCGGTGGCGTTGTGCGCGGCAATCCCACGGCCGCCAGACCCGCAACGAGATCGCCCCCCAAGTCGATCTCGGTGGCACGCGGCGGGGTCATCTTGAGCCACCTGCCTCGCTCACGCCCAACGCCTGCACGAACTGGGCGACCGTCCGCCCCGCCGCCAGCATCGCGTCCGCCTCACGCAACTTCCCGATGATCTCTTCCCGACCGTGCTTCTTCCGCTTCATCAAGAGCCTCCTGGGTACCTTGTACCCCAAAGACTCTCATCACGACTGGTTCAGGATTCTCAGGGCAGGTCACACCCCATTCGGTCGTTGCACTTTGCATCCACCT
>CAYMWG010000196.1:0-5579 GCA_964393765.1 uncultured Phycisphaeraceae bacterium | reverse complement strand
AGGTCTTGGGTTATGGTCGGCAGGACGGGAGCGGAACGCTTCGTGCGTGCGAGCAAGAGTGCCACGGCGAAAGAGCCGGGCAAGCGATGCCGGGTCGAACCAAAGGGCGAGGGTCGGGCTGGGCGGGCGAGAGTGAAGAGAGTGGGCTTATTGGGACCATGGACGCAGAGGAGCCGTAGACTTGCGGTTATGGGCGTTACATATCTTGAGCACACACTGAACAACGGGCTGCGGATCATCGCGGAGGTTGATCCGGCGGCGCACTCGGCCGCGGCCGGATACTTCGTCCGCACCGGCGCTCGCGACGAGCAGTCGGGGGTGATGGGCGTGAGCCACTTCCTTGAGCACATGATGTTCAAGGGCTCCGCGCGCCGGACAACAGAGGAGATCAACGCGAGTTTCGACCGGATCGGGGCGCGTAACAACGCGTACACCAGCCACGAGATGACGTGCTTCCACGCGACGGTGCTGCCCGAGCGGCTGCTCGGCGATGGTGGCGCGCTGGAGATCATCGGGGACATGCTCCGCCCGGCCCTGCGCGAGGCGGACTTCGCCACCGAGAAGAACGTGATCCTGGAAGAGATCGCCATGTATCAGGACAATCCGTTCTGGGTGCTCTACGAGCGCACGGCGGAGGTCCACTACGGCGCGCGGCCCGATGGGGACGAAAGCGCGGCGACGATCGAAGCAGGGATGCACGCCCTGGGGCACCGCGTGCTGGGGACGACCGGGTCGATCAAGTCCCTCAGCGTTGCGCAGATGCGGGAGTACTTTGCGAGGCGGTACTCGGCGGACAATACCGTCGTCGCATTGGCCGGCAACGTGGACTTTGACCAGACCGTGAAGCAGATCGAAGCCCAGTCTGCCTCGTGGGAGCGGACGGGCGCCGCGCGGGGCCTGACGGAGCCGGCGTACGGCGATCGCGCGGTGCATCTGCGCAGCGCGAAAGTCAACCGCGGGTATGCACTGATGCTCTCGCCCGCGCCCAGCGCGACCGACCCGCGCCGCTACGCCGCGACGCTGCTCTCGCAGGCGCTGGGCGGGCCGGACAACAGCCGCCTGCACTGGGCACTGATTGAGACAGGTATCGCCGAGAGCGCCGAGACGGGCTTTGACCCGCGGGACAGCGCGGGCGAGATGCTGGTGTTTGTTTCCTGCGACCCCGAGCGGCTCGATGAGGCGTGGTCGATCGCGGAGCGCGAGATCGAGGCGGCGGGCCGGACCATCACGGATGCCGATTTGGAGCGCATCCGCGCGAAGGCCGCGACGGGCGTGACGATCGCGGGCGAGCGGCCCAGCGGGCGCATGCAGCGGCTGGGCCGTCAGTGGATGTACCGCAACGAGTACACCACGCTGGAGCAGGAACTGGAGCGGATCAACGCGGTGACGCTGGGCGATGTTCGGAGCGTGCTGGCGGAGTTCCCGTTCCGGCCTCGAACTGTGGGCCGACTGACACCGGCCTGAGGAGCGCGACGATCATGCCGCGACGGTGGTCGCCTGGGGTGGCGCGGGGGCGTACACGCGGATGGTGTTGCCGCCTACCTTCTTGGCGGCCCGCACGGCCTGCTCGACGATCGTGAGGAAGGCCGAGGCATCCTCGAACCGGGCCTGCGTCGACGCGTCAATGACCGCCAGACCAACGCTCACGTTCGCCAAGACCATGGGGGGGGCACCGAACTGCGCGGTCACGAGTTTGACCGGGTCTTCGTGGATGGCCAGACGCGCCTGCTCACAGACACGGATGGCCTCTGCTCGCGTCGTCCGCGGCAGGACCACGGCGATCCGGCCGCCGTCGTAGCGGGCGACAAGCCCGTGCGGGGATCGCAAGTTGCGCTCGAGGCGCGAGCCGACCACGACCAGCACATTGTCGGCCGAGTCGCGCCCGAGGTCATTGTTCATTTTCTCGAGTTCGTCGATCTCGAAGATGGCGATGGCCAGGGGGGCAGCGCTGGAGCGGGCCTGCTCGAAAGCCGCGATTACCGTCTGATCGAAGCGCAGGCGGCTCGCAAGCCCGGTGAGTTCGTCCAGCGTTGTGGCATCCGCCTCATCGAAGTTCGGCGGCGCAGCACCCGGCTCGTCCGTGATCGGAAGCACGATCGCGGCGAGTTGCTCGCGAGCTCGCGTGAGCACTTCCTGTGCATCGTTGGCCGGGCTGGTGGGCACGGCGAGAAACCTTGCAACTTCTTTGGCCGCTGCGGCGATCGTGCTCAACACCTCGTCGGAGCCCGCTTCGTTGAGCCCGAACCACTGCTCGGCCTTCTCATAGAACTTGCGGAGGACGGGGGCGGGCTCCGCGGTCAGCAGGAGTTCGGCGGCGAGATTGCCGAGACCGACAGCGCGGCAGATCGCGGAATACTCGCTTGGCGCGGCTGTCGGGCGCTCGTGATACTTGATCGGCATCACGAGTTCGTTGGGCAGTTTCCAGCGCTGGGCGAGGAGCGCGCCAAGGTCGGCGTGCTGGATCTGCAGCGCATCGAGTTCGAGTTTGGCGACCTTGCGGTGGTCGCCGCCGGAGGCCTCGATGACTCTCGTGTACTCGGCACCAAGAGCCTGGTGCAGCGCGACCATGCCGACATCCTGGAGCAACCCGCCCAGGAAGCACTCCTCTTGGTTGTTGATGCCCGCCTTTGCCGCGATCTGCTTGGCGGCGACCGCGGTGTAGAGCGCGCGCTGCCAATGCTCGGGCATGTTCAGACCGTCGAGGTCGCAATCCTTGATCGCCCCGACCAGCGAGAAGCCGAGCGCGAGCGTCTTCACCGCAGAGAGGCCGAGCATCACGATTGCCTGGTTGATGCTCGAGCACTTCTTCCGGAGGCCAAAGAGGCTGGAGTTCACGGTCCTGAGAATCTTCGCCGCAAGGGCCTGATCGTTCTGAATGGTGTCGGCGAGTTCCTTGAACGAGACGGTCTCCTGCTGCGTGAGTTCGACCACGCGCACGGCGATCGCGGGCAGGCTTGGGAGCCGGTTGCACCGCATCACCTTCTCAAGAATGTCCGGATTCATCGTGTGCCCACAATGCAGATGACGCGCCGGCAGGGCAGCCCGGTTCCCGCATTGTTCTGACGGATCGACGTTCCGTCCCCCCCACTTCACCCGCGGGGCGCAGACGGAGGCTCTCGAAGCGTGCTATCGGACCCGGGCATCGGTTTTCTCGCCCGGCACGCGTCCCAGGACCAGCGGCTGCGTGCGCGGTTCCTCACCCAGGATGTGGCGGATATAGGCCCCGAGCAGCCGCGCGGCCCTCAGCACCACTGGGCGCGCCGGCTGATCGCCGGCGATGTCTGTTCCGCCGGAGGTGGCGACCCGGCGGAGGAGTTCAACCGTCTCTCGCCTTACCAGCCAGGAACCCAGGGCTCTCGGCGCAACCGCACCCGACTCTTCCGGGTCATCCAGTATTCCGCCCAGACGCGGGTCGAACCGGAGCGTGTTTGGGCTCGCGGGCCCAACCAAACATACACCGTTCGCACCCAGTGTGGGCCGGAATCCCGCCTCCAGCAGTACGGCCCACTGAAACGTCAGAACCCCGGCGATCGGATCGACCTCGAGCCCTCGGAGCGCGATGAGCAGCGCATCAAAGAGCGCGGGGTGGGGGTCGTGGTCGCGCACGAATCGCTGCACCAGGTCCGCGAAGTACATCCCCGCGTTGAAGGCGAGAAGCCCCCGCCTGAGCGCCGGGAATGTCTCGCGTAGGTCCCATTCCGTGAGTAGCGCGAGTTCGGAGTTGGGGCGGATGATCAGGCCCGCCTCACCGAGCGTCAGCAACTCGATGCCCCCGGAGTACGGGGCCTTCGGGCGGCGCGAGCCCTTGGCGAGCGCGCGAACAATGCCGCCCCTCCGGGCAAAGAGCGTCAGCGTCTGGCTGGTCTCGGACCAGTCCCAGTGGCGGATGCACACGGCGTCATCGTGAACGGTCGGCACGCCGGATCGTATCGCGCGGCCATTTGCCTCTGCTCAAATGGACTTGGCCGGGCGGTGTGCGGCCGCTACTTTTTGGGCATGCACTTTGACTTCGTGGACCGTGTGCTGGAGATTTCGGCCGAGCGGATCGTGACCCTCAAGCACGTCTCGCGTGCTGAGGAGTACCTCCAAGATCACTTTGCCGAGTTCCCCGTGCTACCCGGGGTGTTCATGATCGAGTGCATGGTGCAGGCGGCGCGCCGGCTTATGGTAGAGGGGAAGAGCGGATTGGCGGGCGGGCCGAGCGGGCCATCGCGGCTCGTGCTTGGCAGCGTGCGCGCTGTGAAGTATGGTTCGTTTGTGCGGCCCGGGGAGTCGCTGCGGGTCGAAGTCGTCCTGAACAAGACCCATGAGAACGGGGAGATTGAATTCAAAGGTGAGGGCCGTGTCCTCCGCACTTGGAGTTCCACACCCACCGAACCAGGGGAGGATGCGATCGCTGTATCCGGGCGTTTCACGCTCCGTCCAATTCGGCTGGCGTTGGCGGTTTGCGACTCTCTGGGCCTCGGCGGCTAAACTTGCCCCCACATGACACGAGATGAAATGTTCTTGAAGGTCCGCGACGTCCTCGTTGATGCACTGGCGGTGGATGAGGAGGAGGTCACCCCGACCGCCTCGCTGATCGACGACCTCGGGGCGGAGTCGATCGACTTTCTGGACATCGTGTTCAAACTCGAGCAGTCGTTCGGGATCAAGATCGCCCAGGGCGAGTTGTTTCCCGAGGGGGTGACGCAGGACCCCAAGTTTGTCAAGGACGGGATGATCACGCCCGAGGGCCTGATCGCGATGAAGGCCCGCTTGCCGCATGTGGATTTTTCCGGCTTTGAGAAAGACCCCCGGATCGCCAAGGTGGCCTCGGTGTTCACGGTGAACACGATCGTCAAGTTCGTCGAGGGGAAGTTGAAGAAGTGAGTGGTGCGAGGTGAGTGGGGAAGGGTGAGGGGTCAGGGGTGAGGCACCGCGATGCGCTGGATGTGGATCGACCGCGTCGTTGAACTTGTGCCGCGACAGCGGATGGTCGCGATCAAGAACGTCACGCTGGCCGAAGAGCATCTGCACGACCATTTCGCGGCGGACGCTGCCCGCGGCCTGAACGCGCTGCCGGTGATGCCCACCACCCTGATCCTGGAAGGCACAGCGCAGACAGCGGGGATTCTGGTCGGGCACGCCGAGGCGTTCCGCGAGAAGGTCATCCTCGCGAAGATCAACCGTGCCGAGATCACGCGCGATGCGACTCCGGGGACGACGCTTCGCTACACAGCGACCATCGAGCGAATGGACAGCGCGGGCGCGAGCACCAGGTGCATGATCGAACTGCTCGACCATGCACCGGGCGCGCCGGGGTTCGTGGAGATCGGTCAGGTCGAGATGATGTTCAGCCACCTCGACCAGAACATGGGCGGGGCAGGCCGCACGGGCGAATCGTTCCCCGAGCACAACTTCGTGTTCGGCGAGGCGTTCAAGACGCTGCTGCGGACCAGCGGGATCGCGGTGGGGTGATAGAACAAGCCCATTCTGGTCCAAGAAATCGCCCAACGACCCTTGGACGCTCCCGGCGGCAATGCTCATTTTTCTGCACAGGGGCCGATGCATTGCCCATCCGTTTCGAATAAGTTATCCAC
>CAYMWG010000195.1:0-5664 GCA_964393765.1 uncultured Phycisphaeraceae bacterium | reverse complement strand
TCCGCGGCCCCGGCCCATCGCAGTTCGTCAACTGGGAGCACCCGCACGTCCACCCGATCGACACCACCCCTGATGGGCAGTTGTTGCTCGTCGTGAACACGGCGGATAACCGGCTGGAGGTGTTCTCGATCGCCTCGGGCGTGCCTGTCCGGCTGCGGTCGATCCCCGTCGGTGTCGATCCGGTCACGGTGCGAGCGCGGTCCAGCACCGAGGCGTGGGTCGTGAACCACATCTCCGACACCGTGTCGATCGTGAACCTGACGACGGGCAATGTCGTGCGGACGATCAAGACCAAGGATGAGCCGTGCGACGTGGTGTTCGCGGGCGGGGTCGGCCTCGCGGCGACACGGGCGTTTGTTTCCTGCTCGGCGGTCAACACTGTGCAGGTGTTCGATCTGGCCAATCTCGCGGCCGCGCCCACCAACATCGCGATCCTCGGCGAGGACCCGCGGGCCATGGCCGTGAGCCCCGACGGCACGCGCGTGCTGGTGGCGGTGTTCGAGTCGGGGAACCATTCGACCGTGTTGGGAGGCGGCAGCGCATCGAGCACGACGATCGGGTTCCCGCCCAATGTGGTCAACGACACAACCGGTCCGTGGGGCGGCGCAAACCCGCCTCCGAATGACGGCGGCCTGTTCGAGCCGCCCATCGGCGTTGCAAACCCGCCGAAGGTCAGCCTGATTGTGAAGAAAAATGCGCTGGGCCGGTGGATGGACGACAACGGGGGCGACTGGACCAACATGGTCTCCGGTCCGGCGGTGCCCCCGGCTACAGTCAACCCGTCGGGGCGCGTTCCGGGCTGGGATTTGTATGACCACGACCTGGTGTTCATCGATGCGGGCACGCTCGAGACGTATTACGCGACCGGCCTGATGAACCTCTGCATGGCGATGGCCGTCAACCCGGCGACGGGCGAGGTATTGGTGGTCGGCACGGATGGGACCAACGAGAAGCGCTTCGAGCCGAACCTCAAGGGAACCTTTGTGCGGGTGCAGGCCGCGCTCGTGGCCGACCGTATTTCTGCGGCTGTGATCCCGACGACCCAGTGGAACGTCGATCTGAACCACCACCTCGCGGACATGAACTACGCCGCGGGGACCGTGGCGCAGGCGCTGCGGGACCAGTCGATCGGCGATCCGCGCGCTTTCGTCTGGCGCGATCTGGGCGATGTGGGCTTTGTCGCGGGAATGGGCTCGAACAACGTCCTCGTCATCGACGCCTCCGGCGAGCGCGAGACTGCGGGCGGCTCAGCGATCATCGAGGTCGGGCAGGGTCCGACGGGCCTGGCGCTCGATGAGGCCCGCTCCCGCCTCTATGTCCTGAACCGCTTTGACGCGACAATCTCGGTGGTCGATACATCCTCCCGTGCGGTCGTCGCCAACGTGCCGTTCTTCGATCCCACTCCCGTGGCGATCCGTCTTGGGCGACCGCACCTCTACGACACGCACCGGACCTCGGGTCTCGGGCAGGCCTCGTGCGCATCGTGCCACGTCGATTCGCGGTTTGACCGGCTCGCGTGGGACCTTGGCGACCCCGAGGGCGCGAGCATCGCGGTAACCTCGACGAACTACAACCTGGGCATGAGCGTCCCCGGCCTCAACACCGGGTTCCAGCCCTTCCACCCGATGAAGGGTCCGATGACCACGCAGACGTTCCAGGACATCATCGGCAAGGAGCCGCTGCACTGGCGCGGCGATCGTCTGGGCATCCGGGACTTCAATGGCGCATTTGTCGGACTGCAGGGCGATGATCAGGTCCTGACCATCCCGCAGTTGCAGGAGTTTGAAAACTTCCTGGCGACGATCACCTATCCCCCCAACCCCTTCCGCAACTTTGACAACCCGCTGCCGACGAGCCTGCCGCTGCCGGGGCACTTCACGACCGGGCGGTTCGCCGCCGCGGGCCAGCCGCTTCCCAACGGGAACGCTGTGACTGGCTTGGCCTCGTACCGCGCCCAGGGCGCAGCCGCTCTCGACGCCGGCGCGATCGCGTGTGTCACATGCCACACACTGCCGACGGGCGCTGGCAGCGATTTTCGACTCCAAGGCTTCACCTTCGTGCCCTTCCCAGTAGGGCCCAACGGCGAGCGGCACCTGGCGCTGGTCTCGCAGGACGGGCTCACGAATGTCTCGATGAAGATACCGCAGACCCGGAACATGCAGGAGAAGACGGGTTTCAACGCAACGCAGGTGCGCAACACCGCGGGCTTCGGGGTGCTGCACGACGGATCGGTTGACTCGATCGAGCGCTTCGTCTCCGAGCCGGTCTTCTCGGTGACCTCCGATCAGATGATCGCGAACCTGACGGCCCTGATGCTGGCCTTCAGCGGCTCAGAGTTGCCCCTCGGCTCGACCAACCTCGCGCTCCTCGAGCCCCCCGGTCCCCTCAGCAAGGACACGCACGCCGCAGTCGGCGCTCAGACCACCGTGGTGACCACCGGGACCGCCGACACCGCGCTCATCAACTCCATGATCGCGCTGGCAAACGCGAACAAGGTCGGCGTCATTGCCAAGGGAGTGGTGGGGGGCGTTGCCCGCGGCTGGAAGTACAATGGCGGCGGCGTCTTCCAGTCCGACATCGCAGCGCAGACGCACACGCAGGCGCAACTGCTGGCCCTCGCCGCGCCGGGTAGCGAGATCACGCTCACCGTGGTCGTGCAGGGGACGCAGGTCCGAACCGGCATCGACCGCGACCTCGACGGCTGGTTCGATGCCGACGAGTCATCCGTGTGCGCCGACCCGGCGGACGCGGCGGATCATCCCGGCTCGCCTCTGTCCCTCGATGTCAACGGCGACCTGGTGGTCAACGTGCCCGACATCTTCGCGTTCCTCACCGCGTGGTTCGCGGGGAGCGCAGACTTCGACGGCTCGGGCACCACGCTCGTGCCGGACATCTTCGCGTATCTGTCGGCATGGTTTGCGGGTTGCTGAGAGATGTCTCTTGATTGATGTGCCAACACGCACGCGTCTTGCGCGTGGCCAGTATGCGTGATGCGCGAAAAGTTCCGCACATGAGCAGGGGCGTCCCGGGCACTGCGGAACGATCCCTTACGCACACCCCGCGAACCACGCGCTCAGGAACGCGAAGATGTCGGACACCTCACGCGTGCCGTTTCCGTCGAAGTCGGCGCGGGGGTCGTTGGCAAACCAGGCGCTCAGGAACGCGAAGATGTCCGGGACATCGAGAGTCCCGTCGCCATTGAAATCCGCCGCACAGCCGAGGCCGACAAAGTGCGCAGAATCGTCGAGATTGATCCAGCCGACGTTGCTGCCCCAGGCAAACCCGCGAAGCCGCCGGGCGCCGGCGTCGTAGCGGGCCTGCTGTCCGGAGGCGGTGAGCGAGGGCGCGGTATCGAAGTTGACCCAGCCGATGTTCTCGCCCCAGCCGAACCCGAAGAGGTTGCCCGTTGGCGAGATGTTCACGCCCGAGTCCGAGCCGTCCGTGTTGGCGTAGTGGACTCCGCCGCTTGGGGTGTTGTCGCCAAGGTGCATCCATCCGACGTTCTCGCACCACACAAAGCCGGACAGGCGGTTGGTGCCGATGCGTGCGCCATGCGCGCCATCGGGGTCGCCGGCATCACGCCAGTTCATCCAGCCGATGTTCTCGCCCCACGACCATTTGTTCGTCGCGCTGACATTGGTGGGCTGGGCGCCGGCGCTGGCGGCGAGGGTCAGGCCGAGCAGGGTCGTGGCGATGTGAGCGGTGCGCATATGGAACTCCGGTGGCTGGATGAGGGCTTAGTACTGGATGTTGGCGCGGGGGTCGCAGCTCTGCTGCATGGCCCCGGAGTCGATGATGCGGCCCACCGCGTTGCCGGGCTGGACGACCGAGAAGGCCCCGAGGGGCCCGAAGGTACACGAGTTCGAGATCACAAGGTTGCCAAGGCCCTCGACGAGGATGCCGCCGGCGTTGCCTGTGCAGGAGCAGGCCTCGATCTTGCCGCCGGTGAAGGTCGAGAGGCACTCGAGGCCCCTGCCGCCGCTGTGGCCCGAAAGAACGCAGCGCAGGACCTGACCGCCAACGCAGTTGCTCAGGCTCATTCCCGCCAACGAGTTGCTGGAGCAGACACAATCCACCGAAGACCAGGTGCAGCTCACGCCTGAGGAGGAACCGCAGGCCATGCCCGGGCCGGTGTTGTTGCTCGCCACGCACCGGTGCAGCGAGACCGAGGAGCAGTCCGTGAACAGCATGCCACCGCCGGTGACGGCCGGGTTGGACCCGTTGAGCTCGGCGACGCACTCGGCGATTGCGCAGGTGCCGTCGGAGCAGCGGATGCCAGCACCCCCGTTGCGGCGCGAGGCTCCGCCGGTAATCGTGAGCGTTCCCACGACGCTCACGCCGTCGCCGCCGTTGCGGTTGCAGACTGTTGAATCAAGGACGAGGCAGCCCGACTCGAGGTGCAGCCCGTCCCCGCCGTTGTCCGCCACGTCGCAGGCCAAGCCCGAGAACCTGCCCGGGCCGCACCGCATCCCGTGCGAGGCGTTCTGGTGGACTGTGCAGCCGGTCATTGAGCCAGCGCTGTCGAAGGGTGAGCCGACGCGGATGTCGAGTCCGAACAAGCCGTTGCCGGAAAGGCGGGTGGAGGTCATGTCCACCGGGCAGTCGCACTGACACCCCGACCCGACGTTGGAGCTGCACACGGACGACTCGAGATGGAGCGAGCCGCCGGTGAGGGTGAGCGCGCGGTCGATGCACGTCATCGACACGCCGTCCCCGCCGTTGCCGACGCAGCGCAGGTGCGAGCAGGTACAACTGACGCTTGATGTGGCGGAGGCCCGGACCTCAACACCATTCCCTCCGTTGAAGGCGCAGCGCATGTCCACGATGTCGACGCCCAGGATGCCCGTCCCCGGGCGCTCGATCGACAGGCCCGAGCCGATGTTGCTCGAGAACGTGCATCGTCTCGCGGAGACTTCGAGGGCGACCGTGCTGGACGGGCAGGTGACCCGCAGCCCGCCGCCGCCGTTCTGAACAACGTGGGCCGCCTCGTGGGCAAGGCGGGCCGAGGTGGGAGGGGTTGTCCACTCGTGCAGGATGCCGTCGAGGCTGCACAGGCTGACATCCAGGCTGCTCGACGAGGCGTCGGGGCAGTCCACGATGTGCAGGCCGTTGCCCCCGCAGGCGGTGATGCTGCACCCCTTGTTCACAGTTTGTGCCAGGTCGGACCCGGCCTTGAACTTCAAGACGGAGATCACCGAGATGCCGTCGCCGCCGCAGAAAGAAGCGTCGCACGCGCCGATATAGGTGATGTCGCCGCCTTCGATGTGGAAGCCTTCCTGCGTGCAGGAGGAGCAGGTGACGCCGTCGAGGTGGAGCTGCGAAAAACTGCTGACATCCACGCCCCGCAGACAGAAGTTGAAGGAACTGATGCTGACCTTGCAAGAGGGGAACGGGACGGAGGAGCCTTCGCAGTGCAGCCCAGCGCCGGCGCAGCGGTCGGCGCTCGACCCCGAGCAGTCGCCCGACCAGCCCAGCAGGTGGATGCCGTCACCGTCGACATCGCCCACGGCAACACGGACAACCGAACACTCCGGCCCTGCCCAGCCCGAGGCGCACTCGCAGCGGACGCCATCGCCGGCGCAGCGCATCACGCTCAGGTCGCTCATGCTGACCTTGCCGGTGCCCAGGCCCCCGCCCGCCCCTACAGCCCCCACATGCACGCCG
>CAYMWG010000194.1:0-5736 GCA_964393765.1 uncultured Phycisphaeraceae bacterium | reverse complement strand
AGGGAAGCAGAGGCCGCGTCGGGTTTGGCGGAACCCTTGGCGGTCACGCCGGGGCACTACTTGAGCGCACCTCCACACTCGGGACATGTGTCCACGCGCAGTCCGACGAGGTCGTAGCCGCACTTGGCGCAGTGACCCGGCCCGCGCTGCCTGATCTCGCGGCGGAGTTTCACGAGCGAGAAGATGATCGCCCCGAACGCCGCGAGGATGAAGAGGTCGCCGAAGACACCGAGCCAGAGAATGCAAGTCGTTGAGCCGCCGCCCGAGGCGTAGACCTGCATTGGACGCTGACCACGCTGCGGAACAGGCTCATCAAGATCGGCGCCAAGGTCGTGCGGACGGCCCGGCGTGTGAGGTTCCAGATGACCGAGGTGGCCGTGCCGCGTTGGCTCTTCACGGCGATCCTTCAACGCATCGGGCGGCTGCGGGTGTCGCCGAATCCAGCGGGGGTGGCGGGCGGCACGCTGCCGGTGCGCTCACGCTCGGCGCAGCACGGGATAATCATGCGAACGACCACCGACCGCCCCATCCGCTGAGGTGACTTTGCGAGAAAAACTGCGGCGGAGCGATGAAGTCGGGTATCTTGAACCGCCGCGAGGCGGGCGAGCGTGGCTCGCCGGAGGTCATCTGGAGAGTGTCGGTTGTTTTTTGTCAACTTCGCCGTATTCTGTGATGGGCGTCCATGGGTGGACCCTCGCGGTCGGGATCGAAAACCAAGAGAGAGAGAGAGATCATGAAGAGCATACATTGCGTCTGCGTGGCGTCGGTGGGTTTGGTCGCGGGCATGGCGGGACAGGCTCACGCCTCTCTCGGGTCGTTCTCCCCGGCGGACGGCTATCAGATCATCCAGCCGTGGGTGGATGTGAGTTACTTCAACTCCGGGCAGTATGGAGCCAACGCTGGCGGCGGGTCGTGGAGCCATGTGCCCGCGGACAGCGGACTGTGGAAAGTGACCGGGCAGGTCGGCGGCATCTACGCCACTACTGCCGCGCGAAATGCGGCGATCGCCGCTGACCCCACCTATTCGAATCCGCCCTCGGCCGCCGGGAACGCGACGGTTTACATCGTGGGCAACCACGGCCCGGGCCGCACCGACAACAGCTCGCTGGCGTTCCGCAACGACACCCCCGCCGGCACCGGCGCGGCGAAGTACGACTACACGCTCGACACCTACGACTCGGGCGGCGTTGCGCCCGCGTCGATCACCAGCGGCACCGTCTGTGCGGGGTTCTACTTCTGCCCGAACCCGGCCGACCCGATCATCCCGGGAACGCGCCCGCGCGATAAGTTCGCGATGTCATTCAAGGACGCCGCGAACAACACCGGACTCGAGTGGGGCTACGCCGCGGATAACGAGGTGTACTGGCGCACCAATACCAGCGGGCCGTGGACGTACACCGGCGTGTACGCGAACGCGGCGAACTGGGACGGCGTGAAGGTCACGATCGACCTGACGGCCGGCACCTTTGGCCTCGACTACTACGTCGTCTCGACGAACACATGGCAGAACATGGTCGCCGCGGGCACGCTTCTTGGAACGCCCATGAGCAACCTCACCACGCTCGGTTGGCAGCTTGAGGACAACGTGTTCTCCGGTGTGGGCGGGAAGAACTTCTTCGACGACTTCTCGTTCAACATTCCCTCGCCGAGCGCGAGCGGCGTGCTGGCCCTGGCGGGGCTGGCTCTGGCGCGGCGTCGTCGCTGAGTCGCATCGAGTTCAACAACAAAGCCGCCCCGACGCTCGTGCGCCAGGGCGGCTTTTTTCGTTTGAGCTGCCGGTGAAGGCCACGCTGCCTTGGACCACCTTTCAAAAAGCGCGTATCGGCTTGAAGATGAGCGGACTGGCAGGAACACTCGGCACACGATGATGGCGCTGCTGCGCCAGTCGGTGTACAGCCGCATGGCCGGGTACGAGGACACCAACGACGCCGACCGTCTGTGCGTCGATCCGACCATGCGCTGCATCGTGGGCGGACTATGCAGAGACTCGCGGGCGGCCTCGACGAGCCAGATGGGACGCTTCCAGACGCAGGTGCTGATCCTCCGCATCGGACCGCTGCGGGTATCGCCGATTCCAGCGGCAGGTGGAGCGGGTGGGGAGCGGCGGCGGCCTGCTCGATGATGCGTACCTGGCGGAGTTGAAAGCCCAGATCTCAAATCTCAGAGTTCAGATTGAGGCGGCGGAGGGGGACTGGCGCGCGGTGGATGCCAACGAGTTCCAGCGCGGCAAGGAAGCGCTGGACCGACTGAGCGTGCGGCTGCACGAGGTGTCGATCGCGCAGTCGCTGCGGGATGAGGGGGCGGGGGAAGGAACACAGAGGTAGCAGAGCAAGCAGAGGGAAGCAGAGGCCGCGTCGGGTTTGGCGGAACCCTTGGCGGTCACGCCGGGGCGCACGGCAACCACGCAAAGAAAGTTGGCCGCGGATCAACGCGGATGCACGCAGATTCGAGCCAGACCGCGAGAGACTCCTCTCTGCGCTCCCTGCGAGGCCTCCGCGTGCTCTGCGTGACGGCCTTGAGAAGTGCGCCACAGTCGGGGCCCCCGGCGTGACCGCCGGGGCTCCGCCGGAGCAAGCGCACGGGCAGGATGCCCGTGCTACGAACGGCGTCACACCGGCAAATCATCGTCCTTGTCCGGCCCACCGCCATCGCGGAAGCCGCCCACGGGGCCGGTCTTCTTGCCGGGGGTGAAGTTCATCACCTGCACGCGGAAGGGGTCGTCAAATGGCGGCGGCTCCACGCCTCCCCCCCGGCCTCCGCCCGGCGCCGACTGCGGCGCGGCGTACCCCGGGGAGAGTCCGGTCCCGCCCGCGTACGCGCCGTAACTCTTGAAGCGTGTGCTCTTGGGGTCCCACGTCATCTTCACCACATCCGTCGGGCCGTTTCGCTGCTTGGCGATGATGATCTCGGCGGTGTTGAGTTTGTCGTAGTTCTCCTCCGCCCACGCGGGCTCGCCGATGTGGTAGTACGCCTCGCGGTGCAGGAGCATCACCACATCCGCGTCCTGCTCGATGGAGCCGGACTCGCGCAGGTCGCTCATGCGGGGGCGGTTCTCGCCGCGGGCCTCGGGGCCACGGTTGAGTTGCGCCAGGCAGACGACCGGCACATTCAGTTCGCGCGCCAGGGCCTTGATGCCGCGGCTGATCGCGCCGACCTCGTTCTGGCGGCCGTCGCGCGCTGCGCCGGGGGCGGACATCAACTGGAGGTAATCGACGAAGATGATCCGGACTCCGTGCTGGGCGACGATGCGGCGTGCGCGGGTGCGCAGGCCGAGGACGGAGAGGCCGGGCGAGTCGTCGATGAAGATCGGCGCGTGCTCGAGTTCGATGGCGGCATCGGCCAACTTGCGGTAGCCGTCCTCGCTCAGGCGGCCCGAGCGCATGTCGTGGCTGGAGAGGCCGGAGCGCGCTGAGAGCATGCGCTGGGCGATGGCGCTCTTGCTCATCTCCATGCTGAAGAAGGCGACGGGGACCTGCCGGCCCTCGCGCGGGCCGTGGGCTGATCCGCCGAGGGCGACCTGCTCGGCGAGATTGAGCGCGAGGGCGGTGTTATGCACACAAACGTCGTTGGCGACGAAGTTGTGAGTCCCGGCGACGGTCAGGTCGTACACCTGCATCAAGCCAAGGGGCTCGATCGAGACAATGCGGTCCCAGTACACGTCGCTCGTTGCCAGGTCAGCGAGTTTCTTGTTGTCCAGCGCTGTGGCAATCGACGCCATTCGCCTGCGCGACAGCGCACGCCTGCCCACATGCAGGTTTGTTGCAGCGCCGATGCGGTGTGCGAGCGCGGCCCAGGACAGGGCGCCCTTTGCCGCAGAGATGCGTGTCCACGCCTGCACCGGGATTAGGTCACGGTTGGTCTGGACGCGACGCTTCGAGAGTGCTTCGAGCACCCGAGCGGTCGCGGCGTCCTTGCCGAAGATGCCGATCCGGTCGATGAGTGTTCGGATCGACCCGGAGTCGGTGATGTCGAGTTGCCAACTCGGCCGGCGGGCATCGCGGTACATGACCCACCGCTGCCGCAGGGACGCGATGACGCCGAACCGCAGAAGAAGGTGCTGGACCTGACGGGCGAGTTTCTCGCTGATGCTGGCATAGCCGAGTTGGGACTGACCGCTCGCCAGCACGGTGGCCCAGCCGTCCGTGGCGAACAACCGGTTCAGGAACAAAGCCACCGAATCCTGATCCAGCGTGAAGACAGCAGCGGGAACGAACTTCGCTCCGGATGAAGCGCCCATCAGGCCGTGGTCGGAGAGGAACCGCGTCAGAGCGTTGGGCGTGTTCTTGCGGATCCGCTCCAGCCCGCCCAGCGCGAGGTCGTTCGCACGCACTTCCAGAACACTGCATATCCGCTCGAACGTCGCGGCGTCGGGGGCGGTTCGGCCGCTTCCCCAATGCGTGACCGAGGCCTTGCTTACGCCTACCTCGCTGGCAAGCCATGCGCGAGTGCGGCCCCGCGCTTGGAGTGTGTCATTGAGCCTGCCGGCAAACTGTGTGCGCAGCGTTGCACGCTTGTCTTCATCCGCGGCGACTCTCCACGAGGGTGCAACGCCCGCTCGCGTCTCGGACAACGTCATCCGAAGGCCGCCGAACTCTCGGACCGATTCCTTGAAGTCGCGGACAATCTCGGCATTCGTCGAGGTGAACCGCGGCACCGAGCCGGTCAGGCCGCCATCGCCGATGAGATACCCAAGGAGTTTTACCTCGCAGGGCCTCATGCGGTCGTTGCCGAACGCCTCGAGCCGTCGCGGCACCGCAACGTGATCGCCCTCACACAACTCGCCCAGCGGTCGCCACCCGTCGATCGTCAGGAACGGATGTGTCAGTGTTGTGCGGATGCGACGGCCAAGGCGGGTGGTCACCTCGAAGACGGGCTTGTGCCCGTCGTCAATGAAATCAGTCGGCGATGTCCAGTCGAGTTTGTAATCGTTGCAGAGAGTCGCGATCCGGCCGGTACGTCTGCGGAACAGGTCTTCGATTGTCGCGATTGAGCCGTCGTCAAGTACGATCTCCGAATCGGCCGCGAGGCATTTTCCCATCGACGGGCGCGCCGCGATGATGATCATCTCGCCCTGCTGCAGGCCGCTGGTGAGTTCGTCGAGGTCGGGATAGCCGGTGGCCACCCCGCTGATGCCCTTGCCCTGGAGCGATTCGAGGCGCACGACCTCGCGGTCGAGCAGGACATTGAGTCGCTCGGCGCTGGAGGACTCTTCCTCCTGCGCGATCTCGAAGATCAGGGACTCGGCGGAATCAACGACCTCACGCGCGCCATCGGGCCCCATCGTCCCCGCGTTGTACGCGTCGTAGAGGATCGTGCTGCCGGCGTTGATGAGTTTGCGGAGTTTGTGCTTGTCCGCGATGATCTTGGCGAAGTGCGCGGCGGAGGCGGGGCCGGGCGTCTCCATCGCCAGTTTCTGCAGGTACGCCGAGCCGCCGATGTCGGCGAGTTGCTCCTTGTCGCGCAGCGCCTCGTGCAGGAGGAGCAGGTCGCCCGACTGCTTCTGGTCGTAGAGGCGGATGAGGGCGTCGTAGATCGCGGCGTGGGCCGCGAGGAAGAACGCCTCGGGCGTCTTGATGATGGGGACGACATCGTGGATGATCGACGCGTCGAGGATCATCGCGCCCAGGAGGGCCATCTCGGCCTCGGGGGAGTGCGGCGGCGGCTTGTCCCACATTTTTTCGAGGGGCATGCGCCGGAAGGCGTCGCCGCTTGCGCGCGGGCGTCCGTCGCGCGAGG
>CAYMWG010000193.1:0-5737 GCA_964393765.1 uncultured Phycisphaeraceae bacterium | reverse complement strand
GGGTATGGGGGCGCGGATGGGGGGGTGATTTCGGCCAGCCAAGGACGGCTCGGGATGCTCACATGGGCTATGCACGCGTGCTGTGCGTTGTCGCTGGCCTGAACTTCGCCGCCGCAGCCGTGGGCCGAGGGGTGGCCGCGCCACCGGTGCATTCAGCACAGCCAATCTCCTGCAAGGTTCTGCACCTTCACATCAAGGGCGATCTCGACAGTCTGCGCCTGGCGCGCGAATTCGCCGATGCCCTCGGCGAAGCGAGGGCCGATGGCGTCGAGGCTGTCGTCCTGGAACTCTCGGGCAACCGGTGGCGGGCCGATGTCGTCCACGCAATGGCCAAAGCGCTCCGCGAGCCGGAGAGTGCGGGCAAAGGGACGAACGGTTCGCGCCCGCACGCGAGCCGTCGCATCGTGGCGCTCCTGGGCGATGATGCCGACCGGCGTGTCGGCTTCGGACAGGCGGCGTTGGCCCTGCTGGCCGATTCGTGCGCGCTCGCGGCTCGCAGCGAGATCGCCTTCGATGCCGCCGATGATCTGCGCGCCACCGCCGGCCCCGACACGGACTGGGAGCGCGTGGACCGGGAACTCCAAGGGCTGATCTATCTCGCGGCCAAGGACCGGCAGGCAGATGTCCTGCTCGGTGCGCTCCTGCCGCGTCCGACCGGCCCGCTGTGGGCCGCGCCGGGTGCCGACCTTGCCGCCCCGTGGCGGCTGGGCACCATGCGGCCTGCAAACGGCGCGGCAACACTCGTCGTCTCCTCCTCAGAGGAAGGTCGCGAAGCGCGGGTGCGCATCGACTCGGGCATGGGCCGGAACCTCGGCCTGCTCACCTGCCAGGCCCAGGACGCGGGGCAACTCCTCGCGGCCTCCGGCCTGCGCGCAAGGCCCGTGCTCCGCAAGGAACTCGTCAGCGGGCTTGGCGCAGCGCGGGAGCGGATCACCCGGCTGATGAGCCAACTCGATGACGCGGCTCGAGCGATCGAGATCGACACGGCGCAGGCCGCGAGGCGGCGCGGCTACGACGCGACGAGGCTCAAGCGGGAGGCGGGCGATCGCGCGCTCCGCACGCTTGAGGATGGCGAGCGACATCTGCTCGATGCGGAGGCCGTGATGACCGATTATCCCGAACTCCTGGCGGACCTTCCTCCCGGGCGTACGCCCGTCGGCCAGGATCCGGAGAAGCACCCGCTTCTGTGGCGGTGGCAGTTCCAGGACCTTCGGGACACCATCACCGCATTGCGCGCCAAAGCGGAGGAGTTGTCGCGCACGCCCTGACTTGGTCTTTTCCCCCCCCGGGGCCTGACGGGCGGAGCGCGCCGACAATACATCATGGACACGCCCGCGGGACACACGACGAGCGCCTGCGCCCCCGACCCTTTCAGCGCGGCGCAGACCCGCACGCTGTTCTGGCACAACGTGGTGCGGGAGATGCTCAATGATCTCTCGATCATGTGCCAGACGCGCCCGGACCTTTTCGACGGTCGCTTCGGCATCATCACGCACCACGGGGTACGCATCGGCATCAAGAGCATCTTCCCGCTGTTCGCGTGCAGCATCCCCGGCACCACCTGGGAGCGCGACGCGTCGGTGGCGGTGCAATGCACCGTCTTCCGCATCGCGACGCCCGATGGCGAGATCTACACGCTCCCGGTCCACGAGATCGCGGCGGTCCACTCGATGACGCCCGAACTCATCGAGCAGATGGCGCGTGCCGAGCAGGAGGCCGAAGGCAATCAGGATGAGGAGGTCGATCCCCGGCCCTTCGGACTCGCGGCGTTTACCGCGCTTCCCAAGCCACCTCCCACGAGCCTTGGCGCGGACTCGGCGATCTGACCCGCTCCCTGCATCCGACGCAATCCGTGTCGAGGAGTTCCCCCGACTCTCGTCCCTCTCATCCTGCTTTCATTCACCCCTTGGAGCGCCGGGCGAAACTGCCTTCTACGCTGCCGGTTCAACTTTCACCTCGGGGGCGATCCGATCATGCCGCAAGCCACGACGCTCATTGCCATTCCCGTCTACAACGAGGAGAAATACGTCTGCCGCGTGCTGGCGCATGTACTCGAGTACGCCGACGATGTGCTGGTCATCGACGATGGCTCCTCTGACAGAACCACGACGCTGCTGCCCAAGTTCCCCGTGGATGTGATCCGGCACGCGGTGAACCGCGGCTACGGCCGCTCGATGCGCGACGCCTTTGATTGGGCACGCCTGAACAAGTACGACTGGGTCGTGACGATGGACTGCGATGAGCAGCACGAGCCCGCGGCGATCCCGGAGTTCGTGCGGGCAGCGCGTGAGAACCGGTGGGACATCATCTCAGGCTCGCGATACATGCGGCGCGACGACGCGATCGATTCGCCCCCGCCGGATCGCCGGAACATCAACCGGCTCATCACCGATGAGGTCAACCAGCGCCTCGACCTCCGTCTGACCGACTCGTTTTGCGGGTTCAAGGCGTATCGCGTCGAGGCTCTGAAGCGGCTGCGCCTCTCGGAGAATGGCTACGCGTTCCCCATGCAGTTCTGGGTGCAGGCCGCCGCGGCGGGCCTTCGCATCACCGAGACGCCCGTCAAGTTGATCTACAACGACCCCAACCGCACATTCGGCGGGCCGCTGAACGACGCGGACACGCGCCTGCGGCTCTACCGCCAGGTGCTGCACTGCGAACTGGAGCGCTGCGCTGCCCGCCTGCCCCCCACCGCCGTTGAGGGCATCAACGCGGGGTACCGCTACGGGTGATGCGCCCGGCCGGCGATAGGCAGCATTGGCTTCCACCTACGCTTAGCCATCGATGGCTCACGGAACCCATGCGTGCGACGCGACTGTAACGAGCGGGACACGCGCGGGTGACGGTGTGCCCGAGGTGGCTATCCGCCCCGCGCCCGAGACATGGCGCGGACTGATCGGCCGCGCTCGCGCTGACGAGACAGCCCGGCTCTTCCGACGCGAACTGGGGCTGCCCGAGGATCGGCCGGTCATCATGTCCGGCCACCAGGCGCAGGTATGGCACCCGGGCATCCTTGCCAAGTTGCTGGCGCTCGACGGCGCGGCGGGCTCGCTAAACGCTTGCGCTGCGTGGGTGGTCGTCGATCACGATGACAACGACTCGCTCGCTCTGCGGGCACCGTACATCACCTCGGAAGGCCGACTGGCGGTGCAGACACTTGGACCGACGGCACAGGCCGCACCGGATGTGCCCGCGTGCCGACAGCCGGCATGGGCTGCGGGAGGCACTTTCGCGTTCCCAGCCGGCGGAACGCCCGCAGCGCCCGGCGTGAACGCTGGTCTTGAGCACATCCGCGCGGCGCTCGCACGGAACGCCTCTTCGAGCGACGCGGCGTCGCAAGTCGCGGCGGCCACAATCGACCTTGCCCGGCCACTGGCCGCGACACCGGTGATGGTGCGTGCGACAGCACTCGCCCGCACCGAGCTCTTTGCCAATGTTGTGGCGCGGATGAGGCGCGACCCGCGCGCGTGCGCCGATGCGCACAACGCGGCGGTGCGAGCCTTCCCGCATGATCGCGTGGCACCGCTCGCCGTCGATACGGCAGGCGGGAACCACGAACTCCCGCTCTGGACGATCGGCACCGCTTCGGGATCGAAGCGCAATCGCGTTTATGCGAACGAACTGGAAACTGTTGATGTCCACACGCTTGCGCCGCGGGCTCTGCTTCTCACAGGCCTCATGCGCCGCGCCGGGTGCGACCTGTTCATCCACGGGACCGGCGGCGAGCGCTACGACCGCATCACCGACCTGTGGCTCCGCACCTGGCTGGGTGAGTCGCTCGCGCCCACCGCGATGGTCACGGCCTCGCTGCGGCTCCGCGTCCCGGGGTGCTGGCCCTCGGCCGCGCACATCGCTCGCGCGGCGTGGACAGCGCACCGGGCTCTCCACGATCCGGCGCTCGTCGGCGATCCCGCGAGTGCGTCCGCAAAGAGGTCATTGGTCGAGCGGATCAGGGCTGCGCGCTACAAGAGCCGCGAGCGGTCGGACCTGTTCCTCTCGCTCCACGCCCTGCTGGACCGCTCGCGCCGCGAGCACGCGGACGCGCTGGCGGCACTCGTGCGCGACGCCGCGGCCATGCGGTCGCGTGCCGGCGAGGCGGGCATCGCCGCCGATCGCACCTGGCCCTTCCCGCTGTACGAGGCCGACCAACTGCTGGCGCTCCGAGACGCGGTGCGGGCACGGTTTGCCCAGGTGCCGTAGACGAGACCTTGGCTGACACGACCCCAACGGTTCCCTGCACACCAAAGGGCTACGGCGGCCCTTTGTCGGCACGGAGTGCCGACCCACCCAAGGCGAATAGCGCGACAGCCGCGGCCACGGCGACATTGAGCGAATCCGCGGGCGCGTTGTTCGGGCCTGGAGGCATATCGATCCGCACCGTTTCATCCGCCCTTGCCATGGCCGCCGCGCTCAGGCCCGCGCCCTCGGTCCCGAACATCAGCGCGATGCGTGGGGTGGCTCCCCCGCTTACGCGGCCGGCGCGGCTTTCTTCCGCCACCGCGCGAACATCGCGCGAACCGGCACCCGGAGCCAGCGCTAGCAGCCCAACGCCCGCGTCCTTCAGGCGGTCCAGATCGGCCGGCCAACTTTCAAGGCGCGTCCACGGGACGAGGAGCGCGTGCCCGGTCGAGACGCGCAGGCACTTGCGGTACAGCGGGTCGGCGGTGCGCGGCGAGAGCAGCACCGTGACGCCCGCACCCCCCAAGGCGGCAGCGTTGCGGAAGATCGCGCCGATGTTGTCGTGGTTGCAGAGGTCCTCGAGCACCATGAACGGCCCGGGCCGGCGCAGCAATAACTCAAAGGGAGTCGGGACGGGGCGCACGCCCGCCGCGAGGACTCCCCGGTGGATGTTGAAGCCTACGACCTCGTTGACGATCCTCTGATCGGCGACGTACACCGGCACATCGTCGGGCAGCAGCGTCTCGATGGCATCGCGCAGTGCGTCGACGCGATTGGGTGTCAGGAGCAGCGAGCGCGTGCGATAGGACGATTCGAGCAGGCGGCGGACAACGAGTTCGCCCTCGGCCATGAAGAGGCCGCGATGGCCGCTGGGGTCGAGAGGGTCGGCCCGCTGGAGCAACTCGTGGTCGCGCAGGTTGCGGTAGTCCGCGATGCGCGGGTCGTCGAGGGATTCGATGGCAACGAGTCGCACGCGACGAGCATACGCGCGGGAGTTGTCAGCCGAGTTTCTTGAGCCGCATCTGCAACTCGTCGACGTTGGGCGAGGACTCGATGGCGGTGCGGACGTGGATGTACTCGCCCTCGACCAGTTCGACCAGCGACTGGTTGAAGTCCTTCATGCCCGCCTGCTGGGCCTCGATCGAGTCGAAGTATTCGCGTAGGTCGCCCTCGCGCCCCTCCAAAATGTGCTTGCGCACCACGGAGTTGTTGATCAGGATTTCCAGCCCGGGGATGCGGTGGATCTCCGGTCTCAGCGTCGGCAGCAGTTTCTGATACACGAACGCCCGCATCTGGTACGCGAGGATCTTTCGGACCTGGTCCACTTCCTCCTGCTCGAACAGGCCGTAGATGCGGCTGAACGTCTGCGTCGTGCTCGACGCGTGGATGGTCCCGTACACCAGGTGGCCCGTTTCCGCGGCGTGCAACGCGGCCTCGAACGTCTCCTTGTCGCGCATCTCGCCGATGAGCACGACGTCCGGGTTCTCGCGGACCAGCGCGCGGAGCGCGATCTTGAAGTCCAGGCAGTCGATGCCGATCTCGCGCTGGTTGATCGTCG